>CAYNGG010000100.1:0-11424 GCA_964396575.1 uncultured Desulfobacteraceae bacterium
CTTCAGGATTCTCGAGCAGGCCATGAAGATGGCCGACCGGTTCGAGATCCGCCGGCTGGCCCGGCCCTACATGGAGCGGCTGGCCGCCGTCTCCGGGGAGACGGTCAACCTCGGGCTCTGGGACGGCCGGGGGATCGTTCACCTCGACAAGATCGACAGCCGGAACCTTCTTCGGATCGACTCCCGGATCGGCTCCCAGGCCCCGGCTTACTGCACGGCCCTGGGCAAGACGATCCTGGCCCATCTCCCGCCGGCCGAAGTCGATGACTATCTGGACCGGACCCCCCTGACGTCGGTGGGGCCTAAGACCTTCACCGACCCGGCGGCCTTCCGGGCGGCTTTGGCCGATATCCGGAAGCGGGGCGTGGCCACCGATGACGAAGAGATGGCTTCGGGGCTCCGATGCGTGGCCGCCCCGGTCTTCGACTACACCGGGGCGCCCCGGTATGCCCTGAGCGTCTCCGGGCCGGCCGTCCGGATGGGGGCCGAAGAGATCCGGCGAATCGCCGCCGACGTCCGCGATGCCGCCAGGGCCCTCTCCCGGCAGCTCGGGCAACCGGGCCGGCCCCCCAACCCCAATCCACAATCGGGTCCGTGACCCCGTAAAGGAGCTTTTCACATGAGCAAACGCAAATTATCCCGGTTCGATCTCCAGAAATTGAAGGATGAAGGCAAAAAGGCGGTCTGGATCACCGCTTATGATTACTGGACCGCGACCTTTGCCCAGGAGGCCGGCATGGACATGATCCTGGTGGGCGATTCCCTGGGGATGTGCATCTACGGCTATTCGGGCACCGTCCCGGTGACCATGGACCAGTGCATCTACCATTCCGAGTCGGTCCGGCGGGGGGCTCCCGAGACTTTCGTCATCGGCGACATGCCCTTTTTATCCTATCAGGTGAGCGTCCCCGAGGCGGTCCGGAACGCCGGCCGGTTCCACAAGGAGGCCGGGGTGGACGCCGTGAAGCTCGAGGGCGGCCAGCGGGTCGGCGACCAGATCGGGGCCATTTCCGACGGCGGGATGCTGGTGATGGGCCACATCGGCCTGACCCCCCAGAGCTCCGGGCAGCTCGGCGGGTTCAAGGCCCAGGGCCGGACCGCCGAGACGGCCATGGACCTCATCCAGGACGCCCGGATCATCGAGGAGGCCGGGGCCTTTGCCCTCCTCGTCGAGGCGGTCCCGCCCGAGGTCTGCCGGATCATCCGCGACGATCTCTCCATCCCCGTTTACAGCATCGGGGCCGGGATCGGGGCCGACGGCCAGCTCATGATCTGCTCCGACGTCCTCGGGATCTTCCAGGCCTTTACCCCCAAGTTCGTCAAAAAATACGAGAATCTTGGCCAGAAGACCGCCGACGCTTTCACTGCCTATGCGGAAGACGTCCGGACCGAAAAGTTCCCCGAGGACCGGCATACCTACAAAATGGTCGATGGCGAGCTGGACAAGCTCAAATCCCTGTTGAAATAATCCGGCCCCCCGCGGCCCGAGGATTCACCCTAAGTGTTCGACGCGAAGGAGTCACCCGATGTCTGAGGTTTTAAAGCAAATTCGAGATTTCATGGAAAAGGAGGGCATCCCCGGACGGGATGGCCATAATCTGCCCACATCCACTCAAGCCTTTCCCGACGGGGCCAAGTGGCGGATCGAGATCGCCGGAGTCGAGCGGGCTTCCACCATGGAGGCGATGATCCGGGAGGCGGAAAAACGGGACGTAACGGTCCATCGGGCCGTGGCCACGGTGGGCGGTTCGACCTATTGCGATTTCGCCGAGCTCAAGGACATGGCCCAGATGGCCCGGGAGGCCGAAATCGAGGTGGTGATGGTGGTGGGCCAGCGGAAGGCCTGGGACGTGGGCTCGAAGGAGATCTCCACCTCCGAGGGGGCCATGCAGGGCTTCCGCCTTCGGGGATCGGATGCCATATCCTACCACATCGCCGACATCATGCGGGACATCGAGGCCGGATTTCGCGGTTTTCTCGTTTACGACGAAGGGGTCCTCTACATCTTAAACAAGATGCGCGACGAAGGGGTTATCCCGAGGGAGACCATCTTCAAGTTCTCGGTCTTTGGCGGATATTGCAGCGCGGCCGGGGCCAAGGTCCTCGAGATGCTCGGCGCCAATTCCATGAACCCGATCTCCGACGTCTCCCTCCCGATCCTGGCCGGTATCCGGAAGACGGCGACCATCCCGTTGGATGTTTACATCATCATCGTGGACGCTTTTGGCGGGATGTACCGGATCTACGAGGGGCCGGAGATCGCCCGGGTGGCCTCGCCGGTTTACTTCAAGATCGAGCCGGGGACCTCGGAGGGCGACATCTACAAGCCCTGGGCCTTCGAGCCGTTCCACGCGGACCTGATCCGGGAAAAGGTCAAGATCGCCCAGGTCACCAGCGAGATCATGGCCCGGCACGCCCCGGAGCTCTCGACGTCTCCCAAGGGCGCCTCGGATCTGATCCTTCCGGTGGTCTAGCGCCGGCGCCTCAACCCGAAATCGGCCCGGTCGCCTCGGGGACCGGCATCATCAATAGAAAGTGGGATTCATGGACAACGACAACGTATTTCAAGTGGCGTTAAACACCCTCAACCACGCCGGACGGGTGGGGGGGATCAACGAGCGGGTCCTTTCGATCCTCCAGGCTCCCAAGCGGATTCAGATCTTCCGGATTCCGCTGAAGCTCGACGACGGCAGCTTTTCGGTCTTTCCGGCCTACCGGGTTCATTATTGCGACGCTTTGGGGCCGTATCGGGACGGGACCCGGATTCGCCCCGGCCTGACCCTGGACGAGATCAAGGCCCTCGGGATTTTCATGACCATCAAGCATTGCGCGGCCGACATCCCGGCCGGGGGGGCCAAGGGCGGCATCCAGGCGGACCCGGCGGCGCTCTCCAGGGGCGACCTCGAGCGGCTGGTCCGGGCCTTTATCCGGTTTTTGTCGCCCAGGGGGCCCTGGGCCGACGTCCCCGGCGCCGACATCGGGACCGGTGAGCAGGCCATGGCCTGGATGCTCGACGAGTACGAGCAGATCACCGGGGTCCACTGTCCGCCGGCCATAAACGACAAGCCGCCGATCCTGGGCGGCTCTCTCGGCGGGGAGGCGGCCACGGGCCGGGGGGTTTTCACGGTCCTCAAGGCGGCCGCCGCCGACCGGAAGCTCGAGGTGGCCGGCGGAACCGCCGTTATCCAGGGCTTCGGCCAGGTGGGATCGGTGGCCGCCGACCTGCTCCACGCCGACGGCTGCAAGGTGATCGCCGTCTCCGACGTTTACGGCGGAGTCCGAAACGACGGGGGGATCGACATCCCGGGCCTGAAGGATCACCTCGCCGAAACCGGCAAGGTGGCCGGGTTTCCCGGGACCGACCCGGTGGACAACGACGCGCTCCTCACGACGGAATGCGATTTTCTGATCCCGGCGGCGGTGCAGAGCGTGATCCACGGGAAAAACGCCGGCCAGATTCAGGCGAAGCTCATCGTGGAAGCGGCCAACGGGCCGGTGACCACCGGGGCCGACGCGATCCTGGCCGAGCGGGGAATTCCGGTGATCCCCGACGTGGTGGCCAACGCCGGCGGGGCCACCGTCTGCCACTTCGAGCGGACCCAGGGGCTCACCGACCAATACTGGGACCTCGAGACCGTCAACCGCCGGCTCGAAACCCGGATTCTGGCCGCCTATCGCAATGCGGCGGAGACCTCGGCGGCCCATTCCGCGGATGTCCGGACCGGCGCCTGGATTCACGCCTTAAAGAAGCTCGAACGGGCGATGATCCTCCGCGGATGGGTTTAATCGGAAAGGAGGGACGCATGGCGTTATTTGACCGATCGGAATATCTTACGCGGATCGAGAAGACCAAGGGGCGGATGGCCGAGGCCGGGATCGAGATCCTGGTGGCCGCCGATCCGGCGAACATGAATTACCTCACCGGCTACGACGGCTGGTCCTTTTACGTCCCCCAGGTGGTGGTGGTGGCCGTCGATGCCGAAGAGCCGGTCTGGATCGGCCGGGGCATGGACGCCAACGGCGCCAGGCTCACCACCTTTCTTTCGCCGGAGAACATCATCGGCTACCCGGACGACTGCGTTCAGCACCCGGTAAAGCACCCCATGCAGGAGGTGGCCCGAGTCCTCCGGGACCGGGGCTGGGACCGGCGGACGGTGGGCGTGGAAAGCGATGCCTACTACTACACGGCCCGGTGCGACGCCGAGCTTCGCAAGAGCCTCCCGGCGGCGACGATCCGCGACGCCAACCTCCTGGTCAACTGGGTCCGGGTGGTCAAGTCCGAGGCCGAGATCGCTTTCATGAAAGAAGCCGGGACCATCGTCGAAAAGGTGATGGCAACCGCCATCGAGGCCATCCGGCCCGGGGTCCGGGAGTGTGACGCGGTGGCTGAGGTTTACCGGACTCAGATCGCCGGGACCGAAGGGTTCGGCGGGGACTACCCGGCCATCGTCCCGATGATGCCCACCGGCGAAAAGACTTCGGCTCCCCATCTCACCTGGACCGACGAGCCCTACCGGGCGGGGGAGGCGGTCAACCTCGAGCTGGCCGGCTGCCGGCACCGGTACCACAGCCCCCTGGCCCGGACCGCCTTTTTCGGGAAAACCCCGCCGGAGAAGCTCGACCGGCTGGCCCAACACACGGTCGAGGGCCTCAACCTCACCCTGGACGCCATCCGGCCGGGGATGCCCTGCGAGGCGGTGGAACGGGTCTGGCGGGAGCATATCGCCAGGGCCGGCCTTGAAAAGGAATCCCGGATCGGCTACTCCTTGGGGCTCAACTACCCGCCCGACTGGGGGGAGCACACGGCGAGCCTCCGGCCCGGGGACACCACCGAGCTCCGGCCGAACATGACCTTCCACATGATCCTCGGAATGTGGATGGACGATTACGGGTTCGAGTGCAGCGAATCCTTCCGGGTCACCGGGACCGGCTGCGAAACCTTTGCCGACTTCCCCCGGAAGCTCTTTCTCATAGACGGATGATCCACCGGGCCAAAACCGGCCAGACCGCTTACGGCGAGGCCATCGGCATCCTCCTGCTGGACACCCACGTCCCCTTTATCCACGGGGACGTGGGCAACGCCCGGAGCTATTCCTACCCGGTCCGGTTCCACCGGGTGGACGGGCTCACGGCCGACCGGATCTTTCATCACGATCGCGGATTTATGGACGCGATGATCGACGGCGCCAGGGCGCTCCAGCGGGAAGGGGTCCGGGCGATCACCGGGGACTGCGGCTTTATGGCCATCTACCAGGCCGAAGTCAAACGGGCGGTGACGGTTCCGGTTTTCCTGTCGAGCCTCCTGTTGATTCCGTTTATCGCGGCGACCCTGGCCGAGGATGCCCGGGTCGGGGTGGTCACGGCCAACGCGGGCGCTCTCACCCCGGAGGTCTTCGCCGGGATCGGGGTGGACCCGTCGCCGACCCGGATCGTCGGCCTCGAGAGCGCGCCCCACTTCCGGGCGGCGGCCATCGACGAGACCGGGGTTCTGGACAGCGACCGGATTTCCGAAGAGGTGGTTTCAGCGGCCGAAGGGCTCTGCCAAACCCATCCCGAGGTCCGATCGATCCTGTTGGAATGCAGCCTCCTGCCGCCCTACGGCGAGGCCGTGGCCCGGGCCACGGGGTTGCCGGTTTACGATTACCTGACGATGGTCGATACCGTCCATTCGGCCCTCGTCAAAAAACGGTTTGACGACGGGTTGTGAGATGACTGATCCCATCAAGGCGCGGCTTGCCGAGCTGACCCCCGAGCTGGTCCGGCTCCGGCGGGACTTCCACCAGCACCCCGAGCTGGGGTTTCAGGAGCACCGGACCGCCGAGGTGGTCGAGCGTTACCTGGCCGACCTGGGGCTCGAGACCCGGCGGATGGCCGACACCGGCGTGGTGGCCCTTATCGAGGGGCGGCAACCCGGCCCGGTCCTCCTCCTTCGGGCCGACATGGACGCCCTGCCCATCACCGAAGAGACCGGGGTTGACTATAAATCCTGTAACGACTGCGTCATGCATGCCTGCGGACACGACGCTCATCTTGCCATGCTCCTGGTGGCGGCCCGCGTTCTGGTCGAACACCGGGACCGGCTCGACGGGACGGTCAAGCTCGTCTTCCAGCCCAACGAGGAGATCGCCGGGGCGGTCCGGATGATCGACGAGGGGCTGTTGACCGGCCCGGACGTGGACGCGGCCATGGGAATCCACATCTGGACCCCGCTGCCGTCGGGGCAAATGGCGATCACCCCCGGGACGGTGATGGGCGGACTTGACGTCTTCAAGCTGACCATCTTCGGCCAGGGGGGCCACACCGGATATCCCGAATGCGCGGTGGACCCGATCATCGCGGCGGCCGGGGTGATCCAGGCGGTCCAGACGATCCAGACCCGGGAGATCAGCCAGCTTCAGTCAACCATTATCATGTTCGGAAAGATCGCCGGGGGGACCAAGAGCAACATCATCCCCGAATCGGTGAGCCTCGAGGGCTCCATCCGGTTTCTCTACAAAGGGGGACCGGACAGCGAGGAGCGGCCCACCGAGCGGTTCAAGCGGGTGGTCGAGGGCGTCTGCGGAACCCATCGCTGCACTTGCGAGATCGCCATCGAGCCAGAAAACATCCCGCTCATCAACGACGACCGGATGGTGGCCGTCGCGAGGGAAGCCGCCGGCGAGGTCCTCGATGATCCCCGGCGGATCGTCGAGACCCGGACCATTGCCAGCGAGGACTTCTCCGAGATCACCGCCCGGGTCCCCGGCGTCTTCATCTTCGTCGGCACCGGCAACGAGGCCAAGGGGACCTGCTTTCCCCATCACAACCCGAAATTCAACATCGACGAGGACACCCTGCCCCTGGGCGCCGAGATGCTCGTCCGGGGGGCGATCCATTTTTTCAGGCAAGCGGACCCGGTCATCGCCGGGTCATCCGGTAAGGTCCAAAGGAGGTGATAGTCGCCGGCAAACCGAGTCAACCCGCAAGATGATATCCAACCAACCCATAGAAAGGAGCACGTTTCCATGAAAAAATGTCTGAGCATCGCCGTTATCCTGAGTTTCGTGTTGTCGGTCGGCATCGCCGCCGCCGGCGAATACACGGGTATGCCCATCACCGCCAAGCTGGCCTCGGAGGAAATCGAGGGCGACTTTATGACGGTCTGGGCGAATAATTTCTCCGATCACATGAAAGAGTGGTCCGACGGGAAGATCGACATCACCGTTTACCCCTACGGCACCCTCGGGGCCACCGGGGATATCAACGAGCTGGCCCAGATGGGCGTGGTGGAGTTCGTCTTTTCCGATTACGCCTGGATCAGCTCATTCGTGCCCCAGGCTCAGGTTTTGGCCCTCAACTATCTTTTCCCCACCGAACGGGTCTCCGAGGTCCTCGACTGGATGGTCCGAAACGGCGACTTCATGCCGCTGCTCGAGCAGAAATTCCGGAAAAACGGCATGGTGCCCCTGGCGGTCATGTACGAAGGCTGGCAGTGGGTCACATCGAAAAAGCCGATCAAGAGCCCGGCCGACATGAAGGGGCTCAAGGTCCGGCTGATGTCGTCGAAGCTGCTGGTGGAGGACTACAAGGCCTACGGCGCCAGCCCCACGCCCATGAGCTACGGTGAGGTGTACAGCGCGCTTCAGATGGGGCTCATCGACGCCCAGGTCAACCCGCTCTTCGCCATCTACAGCATGAAATTCTACGAAGTCCAGGACTACGCCACTCAGCTCAAAAGCGAGCCGTTTCTGGGGATTCCCACCGCCAACCAGGCCTTCTTTGACGCCCTCACCGAGGACGCTCAGCAGGAGATACGCCGCTTCTGGATCGATTCCATCATCCCCGCCGGGAAGTGGATCGACGAGCGGAACGCCTCGGACAAGCAGAAGATGAAGAAGGCCAAGCCCGAGCTGACCTTCACCGTTTTGGATGACGCGGCGATCGACAAGTTCAAGGAGAAGGCGAAAACCGTTTATCCCAAGTTCACCAAGATCGGGGGCGAAGGGGCCGACGAGGTCCTGGAGACCCTCCTCGAAGACATCCAGAAGGCCAAGGCCGCCCTGGGCATCGAATAGCTCCGGGCCATTCGCCGACTCACCGGTTCGGGCGCGGCGGCCCGATTGCGCGCCGCGTCCGACCGGGTTAATCCAGCCGTAAAAGGGTGATGCCATGGACGAGGGAACCACGGAGGGGGTCAAACCGAAAAGCATTTTCCAAAAGATCAATCAATATATCGGGCTGGTCGTCAACGGCGTCGAGGTCTCGATCCTGGTGGTCTGCGTGGCGGCCCTGGCCATCCTGCTGATCGCCAACGTCTTTGCCCGGACCTTTTTTCAGAGCATCTACTTCGCCGAGGAGGTCTCCAAGTTCCTGGTGATGCTCACCACCTTCACCGGGGTGAGCTACGGGGTCCGACGAGCCCGCCACATCCGGATGGGCGCCTTTCTCGACGCCATGCCGCCCAAAATGGAGAAGGTCTTTCTCATCATCATCTCGCTCATCAGCGCGCTGGTGATGGGGATCATGACCTGGTTTTCCTACAAGTACCTCTTAAACGCCATGAACATGGGGCACATGACCCCGGCGTTGCGGGTGCCCAAGTGGACCTTCTACATCATCATGCCCATCGGGTTCGGCATGGCCTGCATTCAGTATATCCGGACGATTATCAAGAACCTGACCGAGCCTGACCCCTGGCAGTCGCCGGATCAGCAAAGCGAATACGAAGATGAGGAGATCGGGGGGGTCCAGATATGACATTGTTTGGAATCAGTCTCACGACCATGCTCTTGTTCGGGTTTCCCTTCATGGTGACCCTGTTGGGATCACTGATCCTCTATCTCTATGTTTACATGCCGGACCTGGCCCCCAGGCTCATGGGCGCCATGGTCCAGCAGGTGATCACCGGGGTGACGCCGCCGGCCCTCGTCTGCGTTCCCATGTTCATCCTGTCGGCCAGCATTATCACTTCGGGGGAGTCGGCCGGCCGGCTCATCCGGATGATCAAGGCTTTCGTGGGCCATCTCCCCGGCGGGCTGCCCATCACCACCAACGCCTCCTGCACCCTCTTCGGGGCCGTCTCCGGCTCCACCCAGGCCACCGTGGCCGCCATCGGCGGAACCATGCGGCCGATGCTCCTCGAAGCCGGATACAAAAGCTCCTTTACCCTGGGCCTCATCATCAACTCGTCGGACATCGCCTTTCTCATTCCCCCGAGCATCGGGTTCATCGTTTACGGGGTGGCCACCTCGACCTCCATCGGGATGCTTTTTCTGGCCGGGGTCCTGCCGGGGATCATGATCCTGCTGATGTTCTCCACCTACTGCTTTGTTTACTCGAAGATCAAGGGCGTCGGGACGCTCCCCAAGTCAACCTGGGCCGAGCGCCGGACGGCCATCATGGACGGGCTCCCGGTAATGGGCTTTCCGGTCATCATCGTCGGCGGGATCTACGTTGGGATCTTCAGCCCCACCGAAGCGGCCGCCGCCTCGGTTTTCTACGCCCTGATCCTCGAGACGATCGTTTACCACAGCCTCACCTTTGAGCGGATCGTCGATTCGTTTCTCCAGACCGGGGTGATCACCGGGGTGGTCTTCATCCTGGTGGGCGCCGGGCAGGCATTCTCCTGGATGATCGGCTTCATGCAGATCCCCCAACAGCTTCTGCCGCCGCTCTTCGGGGCCGACCCCTCCATGCTCCGGGTGATGGTGATCGTGGTGATCGTTTACTTCGTGGCCTGCATGTTCGTCGATCCCATCGTCGCCATTTTCATCCTGAGCCCCATCTTCCAGCCTTACGTGGTGGGTGCCGGGGTGGACCCCATTCTCCTGGGCACCCTGGTGACGCTCCAGGCCGCCATCGGGTCGGCAACCCCGCCCTTCGGCTGCGACATCTTCACCGCTCAGCTCATCTTCCGGCGGCCCTACACCGAAGTCATCGGCCATGCGCTGCCGTTCCTCCTGATGCTGATCCTGGCGACGGTCATCCTCATTACCTTTCCCCAGATCGCCCTGTTTCTCCCGAACCTCGCCCTGGGATGAGAAGGAGTGTCCATGGATACCCTGCCCACGCTTCACGACGCCTACCTGGCCCGGAACCGGATCGCGCCATACATCCGCGAGACTCCCGCCATCTCCGCGCCGGAGCTGGCGGCCGCAACCGGGGCCGCAAGCGTCCACCTGAAGCTGGAATGCCTCCAGAACACCGGTGCCTTTAAGGTCCGGGGGGCGGCCAACAAGATCCTGGGACTAAGCGACGCCGAAAAGCGGACCGGGGTGATCACCTTTTCGACGGGAAACCACGGCAAGGCGGTGGCTTACGTGGCCGGACAGGCCGGGATACCGGCCACCGTCTGCCTCTCCGAGCACGTCGCGCCCTACCGGGCTGAAGCGATCCGGGCCCTCGGGGCTGAAGTCTCGCTCAAGGGTAAATCCCAGGACGAGGCCGAGGCCAACTACCACGAGCTGACCCGGGAGCGGGGCCTCACCCCGGTGGTCCCCTTTGACGACCCCATGGTCATTGCCGGCCAGGGGACCATCGCCCTCGAGCTCCTCGCCGCCCTGCCGGAAACCGAGGTCCTCCTGGTGCCCCTTTCTGGCGGCGGCCTCCTGGCCGGGATCGCCACCGTGGCCAAGACCATCAACCCGAAGATCCGGACCGTGGGAGTTTCCCTGGAAGTCTCCCCGGCCATGCTGGAAAGCCTCAAGGCCGGCCGCCCGGTCCCGGTGCCGGAACGGGATTCGGTGGCCGACTCACTCCTGGGCGGCATCGGCGTCGAGAACCGCTACACCCTCCGGCTGGTGGACCGGTACGTGGACGAGCACCTGATCGTCTCCGAGGCCGAGGTCAAGGCCGGGATGGTCCATATCTTTGAGCACCAGCGCCTGATCGCCGAAGGCGCCGCCGCCGTGGGCGTCGCCGCGCTGATGGCCGGAAAGCTCGAGGTGACCGGAAAACGGGTCGCCACCGTCCTCACCGGCGGCAGCGTCGATTCCGCTCAATATCTCGAGATTCTGCGGGAGGGGATAGAGCGGCGGTAGCGAGATTGATTCCCGTACCCCGCATACGCCAAAAGACCTCCGAGGTTTTCAAAACCTCGGAGGTCTCGATTCGCCGGGACCGGGACAACGTTTTAGGGCGGGTTGTAAAACACCCATCTTCATGGATTCTCTATGACATCCTGGACATTCAATCAATTAACAAAGCTAAGGCGTTATCGCCCGGAATTGGTTGATCAAGCGCTTTCAGAGATATTAACCCGAGAAAGTGAGCTTCGATGGCTGGTCGTGGTCGGTGCCTACCTGGACGGAGATATTAATCTCGGCAAGGCCGCCGAGCTGTTGGGAATGCATCGTCTTGAGCTCCAGGACAAATTCCTGATGCAAGGCATTCCGTTGCGAATCGGCTCCCAAACCCCTGAAGAAGCTAAAGCAGAGGTTGACGCAA
>CAYNGG010000101.1:0-11402 GCA_964396575.1 uncultured Desulfobacteraceae bacterium
ATCCGGCTCGTGCTCCCGGCCCTTGACCCGGAAATCGAGGGTGCCCCGCCAGGTCCCGACGCCGAGGTCGGTTTTGGCGAAGCCATCCTTCCAGACCACTTTGGCGGTGACGCTCTCATCCGGGGTCAGGGTCCCTTCGGGGACGATGTCGATCCAGCCGGCGGTTTCAAAGAGCCGTCCCGACTTGACGATCTCCCAGTCGAGGTGTTCCCCGCCGGTGTTGGTGAGGGTATAGGTTGCCAGGACATCGGGCAGGGTGCCGGTTCCGTCCGACCGGACCCGGTAGTCTTGGCGAATTCCGTCCACCTGGAGATATGCCGCTTGAGGGTCGGACTGGCCGCCGGGAATGTCGATCGTGAATTCCCACTCCTTGATGGGCCACTCGAACTTTTCGAGTATGGTAATCGTTGTGGTATCTTCCAGTAATTCGCGAAATTCACCGAATATTTTTTCCAGAAACCCCTCTTCGAAGTCCTTAACCGCCGCCTTCAGATCGGCGCTCAGAAAAAAGGCCAGCTTGGCAAAGAATGTTTCCGTCACCTCATCCGGCTTTGCCGATAGTTTGGCACCGGCTTCAAACTTGATACCGGCATCCACGGACATTTTCGGCCCGATGATGCTGTATAGAGCGGCTTTTGGCTCGATTTCGAGATACACCTTGGTTTTGAGCGCGGCTGACAGCTCCGTTTCGCGCCCTTCGGATGAGCTGTCGTAGCCGTAAATCCACTCCAGGCCCCGGTCCTTGTTCCAGGTAAAGCCACCTTTGATTTCCTGTTGGAGCTCGGAGCTGACTTTTGCCTTGCCCTCCAGCGACGTTTCCGCGACCAGGTTCACATCCGCCTCGTAGGAGATATATCCAGGAATGATCCCGATAGTGAACGGCTGCTTGTAGAAGTGCAAGGTCCCCAATTTCAATTTATGGGGGCCCTCGTCATCCTTGATCTTTCCTTTGAACTCGGCTGACAGGGTTTCGGTGGCGGTGGCCGTCGGGACGAGCTTCAGGTCCTTTATGCCGAATCCGACATCGAGGGCAAAGTCCACATCCAGATTCAGCTTCAGCTTTCCCGCAATGGTTACATCCACCCCATTGACCTTGAAGGTATGGCCGAGACTGATTTCACCTTCCACCGCGTTTCTGGCCGTTGGCCCCCGCGTGGGCGAGCCGATCTCGAAAACAAATGTGCCGTCGTCCGGATGGTCCGGGGGCAGGAGCCGGACGGCATCGCCGTCAATACCTTCGGCGGGTATGAACCCGTTCGATGAACGCGGTTGGGCCCGGCTTGTGGGCTCATCCGGTATCAGATCCCCGTGGGTCAAACGCTTTTGCAGCACCGCGCTGCCCTGCTCGACAATCTCGCTCAACGCCACCGGCTCGGTCATCACCACCCAGACCGGCTCATCGGTCAACCGGGTGACGCTGGTCACGCCCAGGATGTAATAGGGCGGCTGCTGATAGACGATGACCTCGCCGGGGGCGAGGCCCTCGAGCCTGGCCATGGTCTCCGCGTCCTCGGGATCGGCCTCGATCCTGAAGCTGGACCCGTCGATGGAGGTGATCCGGGTGTTGCTCAGGTCCACGGCCCGGTCGGAGATGACCGGGGCGTCGGACCGGGCGAAGGTCACCTCGACCAGGGTGTCGTCCCGGACATCCACGGTGCAGTGGCGCTGATCGTCGGAGACGACGTCGCATCCGGCCCACGAAGCCACTTCATACCCGTCGCCGGGCTCGGCCGTGAAGCCGACCGCCTCGCCGACGGGGTAAAACCCGGCCAGTTGGTCGGCTTCGGGCAGGTCGTAGTCATAGGAGATTCCGCCGACGTCGGCCGTCACCCGCCCGTCCCCGAAGGGGGCCAGGCGGACCTGGGCGTGGGCGGCCCGGCCGTCCACTTGGGTGTGGAAGCTCAGGGCGGTGCCGACCACCGACTCCAGGCGCTCCCGGATGGCTTCCCGGTCGAGGCCCCGGTGGAGGGCGCCGGTGAGGGCATCGGCGCCGATGAGGGCCTCGTAGTCGATGGCGAGCCGCTCCCGGTGCTCTTCCGAAAGCGGATCGAACCGGCCAAGGTCCTCGAAGGGCTCCCCGGCATCGGCCAGCCGCTGGGTCAAAAGGGTGCCGGCGATGTCGCCGAGCCGGATCTTGATGTCGTCGGGGTGGGTGTTGGCCAAGAGGGTTTCGGCGTACCGGAAAGCCATCTCGCTAACCGCGGAGACCCGGACCCGTCCGTCGCGGAGGTCCGCCGCGGTGACCAGGGCATGGACCGCGCCGTCCACCGGGGTTGGGACGAGATCGACGAGCCCGTCGTCATTGGCGTCGATATCCTGACCGCCTTCGGCGCGGATCAGGAGGAGCGTTGCCGGATCGACGCCGGCCAGCAAGAAGCTGAAGGCCCCTTTTTCGCCGGTGACCGCGGATTCGAGGGGGGGAGCATCTAGGTCATCGAAAGTGTACACGGAGACCGTGGCCCCCTCCACCGGTCCGATGACCACCCGGTTGCCGCCATCGGTTACCGTGTAGGGCTCGAGGACGGTGATCAGGATCTCCTGGGAATAGCTCCCGCTGTCGTAAACGGTCAGGGTGGTCTGGCCGGGTCCATGGGTTTCGATGGTTATGGTCGATCCCGCGAGGGCCGCGGTGGCCACGTCCGGGTGGGTATTGGTGATGCTGTACGGCCCGGCCCCGCCCTGGATGGTCAGGGTGGCCGGACTCCCCACGGCGACCTCCACCGATTGTGGCGAGACGCTCATGCAGGGATCATCCACTCCGTCGCAATCCTGGTCGATCCCGTCCGCGCAGATCTCGGGGGCGCCGGGATAGATCCCGGCGTCGCCGTCATTGCAGTCCACGGCCGTTCCGCATCCGGCGGTGCCGAAGTAGCCGTCGCCGTCCGCGTCGATGCAACTGATACAGATCGGGTCGCCGTAGCATTCGTCATCCCCGCAGTCGGTCGTCCCGTCGCAGTCGTTGTCGATCCCGTCGTCACAGGCTTCGGCCGCGTCGGGGTGGACGGCTGGATTCCCGTCATCGCAGTCCACGGGAGTCCCGCAGCCATCCCGGTTGAAAAACCCGTCGCCGTCGGCATCGACGCAGGGGTTGCAGATCTCTCCGTCGGCGCAGTCGGCGTCATCACAGTCGATGTCCCCGTCGCAGTCGTTATCAATGCCGTCGTCACAGACCTCAGGCGTGCCGGGGGAGCGGGCCGGGTCGGCATCGTCGCAGTCGGGGTCGGTGCCGCAGCCGATCTCGGCAAAATAGCCGTCCCCGTCGGCGTCCTCGCAGGGCTGACAGGCGGGGGTCTCAACGCAGTCCGGGTCCGCGCAGTCGGTCTTTCCGTCGCAGTCGTTGTCGATCCCGTCGTCACAGACTTCGGCCAGCCCCGGTCCGGCGGCGGGGTCGCCGTCGTCGCAGTCTCCCTGTTCCTCGGTCCAGCCGTCACCGTCGTTGTCGATGGCCAGAAGGGCCTCCTGGCTCCAGGTCCCCGGTTCGGACACGCCGACGAAGTAAGGCCGGCCCGGTCGGACCGGAAAGTTGTTAATGGGGGTGCCGGCCGGATGGCCGACGTAGCCGCCGGCTTCGGGGTCCCAGTACCAGACGCCCTCGCAGTGGGGGATCACGCCGGCGAGGTCCTCAGCGTCGGAGATGTCGATCCGGCCCAGGGAGAGGGCGATGGCGTTAATCCCGGTGGTCCCGGTGGTGTAGAGGTCGAAGTCGGGCGAGGCGATGGCCGTGCCGACGACCGTCCAGTCGGCGGCCTCGGAGACCCGGACAAAGCAGGGGTGGCCGGCCGAAATGAAGAAATCCGTGGTTGCGACACCCGGCCAGTGCTCGATAAAGCCCTGCCTGTGGACATCCCAGTACCGGACCCGGTCGCAGCCGGGGACGGCCTCGGCCAGGTCATCGGCCGTATGAATGCCAGTGTCGGCAAAGGGAACCGTGATGCCGTTCCAGCCGGGGGTCAGAGAGTAGGTCGCCGAATTGCTCCCGGCGGCGTCCGGTGAGCCGGTCACGGCAATCGATCCGGCCGTAAGCAGGGCGGCGAGGATCAAAAGGAGCGGAAGCCGCCGAGTGGCTTTCCGCCGGCGCCGAACCAGGACCAGCGCCGCCGCCAGGAGTCCGAGGGCCGTTATCGTCCGGAAAGCCGTCCCCGGATTTCCGGTCAGGGTCCGGACAAAGCAGTTGTTGGTGTCACCGGCGCCGCCGGACCCGGAAGTGATGGGGGCGTTCCCCCCGGTATCGGGGGTGGTGCCGGGGTCGGGCTCGTCCGCCGGCGGGTCATCGTCCGGAGGATCTTCGTCGGCGGGGTCGTCGTCATCACCCGGTCCCGCGCCCGGACCCGGCAGCCGGGTGAGGGCCAAGGACTGGACGTTGTTCTGGGTCAGAGCGACCTCGCCGGTGTAGCGGTCTCCGTCGTCAAAATCCCGAAGGGTCACCTCAACCCGCTCCCCCGTGCGCCACGGCGTCTGGAAATTGGCCACTTCGACCCACCAGTGACCCGCTTCGTAGCCGCAGCCGATATCGGCCTCGGTGATCAGCTCCTCCGGCCGGTCGATTATCCGGACGTCGATCTCCACGCCGCCGTCGGGCGGCGGGCCGTCTGCTTCATCGGCGCCGATGGCGCCATAGAGGAGATGCGGGGTCCCGGCGGCAAAGGCCGACGGGACCATCATCAGGGCGGACAGGATCAACGCGGGGAAAAGGCCGAAGCGATGGATGGGGCGTCTCATGGGGAACCTCCCGATTGTCGAATGGGTTACGGGCCATGGATACAAGGCGAGGGGCCACTATAAATAATCATCTCACATATTTCAATTCGGTTCGAAAAGCAAGCTAAAACTTAGCCGAGCCGGACCGTGGGCCGGGTCAAATGGTGGATTCAGACCGGGGCGGTTTTCCAACATTCAGTTGCCATCCATCGTCGTTTTGTGATATCGGCACGTCATGAACGACGTCGCCGTTTTACAGAATCCGGTTATGCACTACGCTTGGGGGTCTCCCACGGCGATCCCGGCGCTTATGGGCCGGGAGAATCCCGACGGGACCCCGTGGGCGGAGCTTTGGATGGGGGCTCATCCCAAGGCCCCGTCGTCCGTGGAAATCGAGGGGGTTAGCGTGCCGCTGACGACGCTGATCGAGCGGGACCCGGGCGGGGTGCTGGGGCCGTCGGTGGCCGAACGGTTCGGGGGCCAACTGCCCTTTCTCCTCAAGATCCTGGCGGCGGCCCAGCCGCTGTCGATCCAGGCTCACCCGGACGCAGAGGCGGCCCGTCGGGGGTTTGAATCGGAAAACCGGGCCGGGATTCTCCTCGACGCCCCCGAGCGGAGCTACCGCGACGACCGGGCCAAACCCGAGTGCATCTGTGCGCTCACCCCGTTTACCGCCATGGTCGGGTTCCGGCCGATCCCCGAGATCCTGAAGCCGGCCGGCGATCTGGGGCTCACCGCCGGACCGGGGCCGTTTGCCCGGCTGGTGGCCGACCCCACTCCGGCCGGGCTTAAAAGTTTTTACACCGAGCTGATGACCCAGGATGAGACGGCTCGCGGGCGGCTGATCGGGGCGGCGGTAGGCCGGGCCGAGGCGGAAACCGATCGCTCCCCGGTTGCCCGGTGGATCGTCCGGCTCCACGAGGCTTATCCCGGGGACCCGGGGGTCTTGTCGCCGGTCTTTTTGAATTTAGTCGAGCTTTCGCCCGGCCAGGCCCTGTATTTGTCGCCCGGCGAGCTTCACGCCTACTTGGACGGCACCGGGATCGAGATCATGGGGGGCTCCGATAACGTGCTCCGGGGCGGGCTCACCCCCAAGCACATCGACGTGGACGGGCTCCTGTCGGTGCTCCGGTTCGACCCCTATTCCGCCTCGCCGATCACTCCGACGGGCGACGGCCCCGAGCGGATCTATCCCACTCCGGCGGCCGAATTCCGGCTTTCGGTCATCTCGCTGGAGGCGGCGACTTCGGTGGATCTGGACGCCGGCGGGGTCGAGATTCTCCTCTGCACCGAGGGGACCGTAACCGTCGAGGGACCGCTTGGAAACCGGGTCCGATTGGGGCCCGGGACCGCCGCTCTGGTGCCGGGAGCGGTAGCCCGGTACCGGCTTCGGGGAGAAGGCCGGGTCTTTCGGGCGGCGGTGCCGGGCGACGGCCCGCCGGCGGTGGCATGAAGACCGCTCATCGGAGCCACGTCGGATACCGGCGGGAGCTCAACGAGGACAACTGCCGTGTCATTCACTACGATGACGGAACCTGCCTGCTGATCGTCGCCGACGGGATGGGCGGGGAGATCGGCGGGGACATCGCGTCGGCCATTGCGGTGGAAAGCGTCGAGCGGGCGGGCCGGCCGACGGGCCGGGACCTCGCCGGAAACCTGGCCGACCGGATTCGAGCGGCCCACGGGGAGATCCGGGACGCCGTGGACAGCCGGCCGGAGCTGTCGGGGATGGGGACGACCCTGGTCCTCGCCTACATCCGCAAGGGGTTGCTCTACTGGACTCATGTGGGCGACAGCCGGCTCTACCTTTTTCGGGACGGGAACCTGATGCGGATGACCGAGGACCACACCGTCCCGGGCCGGCTCCTGGCCGCCGGGGAGATCACCGAAGAGGATGCGGAGATCCACCCCATGCGAAACCTTCTGCTCAAGTGCGTCGGGTGCCGGCGGTGCGAGCCGGATTCGGGGAGCTTTCTGGTCAAGCCCGGCGACGTGGTGCTGCTCTGCTCGGACGGTCTTTACGGCGAGGTGTCGGCCGACGTGATCGCCGGCATTCTGGGGGAGCGGGGCGAGCTAACCGACCGGCTCGGGATGCTCATCGACGCGGCCCTGGCCGAAGGCGGATCGGACAACATCACGGTGGTGGGAGCGGAGATTTAGATGGAGACCAGCCGATCAATCGGGAGCTGATGTGGATATAACCCCTTGCATGAAACACGAGACGGTCCGGCGGACGGTCCGGGCGTTTGCCGAGGCCGAGATCGGCCCGATCGCCGCCGACCTGGACCGGGAGGCCCGGTTTCCCACCGAGATCATCGACCGGATGCGGCCGCTTCAGTATTTTGGTCTCCAGGTTCCGAGGGCTTACGGCGGGGCCGCGATGGACACCATTAGTTACGCCATTGTCATCGAGGAGCTCTCGCGGGTCTGCCCGGCGGTGGGGCTCTGCGTTACCGTCCACAACAGCGTCGCGGCCTATCCGGTGGCGGCCTTCGGAACGCCTGCGCAAAAGGACCGGTTTCTCCCGGAGCTGGCCGGGGGGGAGCGGATCGGGGCGTTCTGCCTCACCGAGGCCAACGCCGGCTCCGATGCCGGGGGCGTCGAAACCCTGGCGGTGCCCGGCCCGGACGGCTGGACCCTCAACGGGACCAAAATTTTCGTGACCAACGGCGGGGTTTGCGGGCTGGCCCTGGTTTTCGCCGTTACCGACCCGGCCGACCGGAAGCGGGGGGCCTCGGTTTTCATGGTCCCGTCCGAAACCCCGGGCTTTGCCGTGGGCGAGATCGAGGACCTTTGCGGGATGCGGGCCAACCCGGTCTCGTCGCTGTTTTTCGAGGACTGCCGGGTCCCGTCGGATCACCTCCTGGGGAAGGCCGGCGACGGCCTCCGGATCGGCCTGTCGGCATTGGACACGGGCCGGATCGGGATCGCGGCTCAGGCTCTCGGGATTGCCCAGGCCGCCTTTGACGCGGCGGTCAAGTACGCCCGGGAGCGGCAGCAGTTCAACCGGCCCATTGCATCGTTTCAGACGGTGGGGAACTATCTGGCGGACATGGCCACCGAGATCGACGCGGCCCGGCTGCTCCTCTACCGGGCCTGCGCCCTGAAGGACCGGGGCGCGCCCTTTTCCGCCGAATCGGCCATGGCCAAGCTCTATTGCAGCACCCTGGCGACAACGGTCACCAACCGGGCGGTTCAGATTCACGGGGGCTATGGCTACAGCAAGGAGTACGATGTGGAGCGATTTTTTCGCGACGCCAAGGTGACGGAAATCTACGAGGGGACCAGCGAGATCCAGCGGATGGTGATCGCCCGGTCCGTGCTGGGGCGGCTGTCATGAGCGGCCCCTCGCGTGAGCTGGTCGTCCCGCTCAAGCAGGTTCCGTCGGTTTCGGAGCTCCCCTGGGACCCCAAGACCCGGACCCTCCGCCGGGACCGGGGCGGGGTGATGATCGACCCGGCCGCAAGGGGGGCCCTCGAGGCGGCGCTGCAATTAAAGGCCGCGCACCCGGCCCGGATCACGGCGGTCTCGATGGGGCCGCCGGCGGCCGAAGCGGTCCTCCGGGAGGCCCTGGCGCTGGGCGCCGACCGGGGGATCCTCGTCACCGATCCCCGTCTGGCCGGAGCCGACACCTTTATCACCGCCGAGATCCTGGGCCGGGCCATCCGGCGGGAGTGTCCGGCGGTCGATCTGATTCTCTGCGGATCGCGGACGAGCGACAGCGAAACCGGCCAGGTCGGCCCTCAGCTCGCCGTGACCCTCGACCTGCCGTCGGTCGCCTATGTGGAGACGATGGCGCTGGACGGCGGATGCCTTTCGGTGGAGCGGCTTTGCGACGGGTTTTTCGAGGCCCTGGAGGTGGACCTCCCGGCCCTGGTCACGGTGGCCATCCGGAGCTTCCGGTCCCGGCACGTCCCCATGGCCGGCCTGGAGGCGGCTTTTTCCGAGGGCGAGGTCCGGACGGTGGACGCCGAGGACCTGGGGCTGGCCGTTGACTTTTCCGCCGGCCCGGCATCCCCCACCCAAATCCGCAACGTCTATACCCCGACGGCGGCGGCGGCGAGCGTCGTGCTCCGGGGAGCGCCCCGGAAGATCGTCGCGGAGCTTCTGGACCGTTACGAGGACCGGATCGGCGGGGCCGCCGGACGGGATCTCAAGGGGCCGGAAAGCGGAGGACAAGATGGCTGAGACGGGACGGGAAATCTGGGTGTTCGGGGATTATCGGAACTATTTTCAAAACCGGGTGACCCTCCAGTTGCTGGCCCGGGCGAGGGACCTGGCTCCGAGTCTCGATGCCACGGTCTGCGCTCTGGCCTTTGGCCACGAGGTGGACGAATACGTCCGCGAGTACGTCGCTCACGGGGCCGACCGGGTTTACGTGACCGACCATCCCGTTCTGGCCGAGTACCGGACCGAGACCTTCGCGGCTCTGACCGCTCGCCTGGCCGCCGCCCGCCGGCCGTCGATCCTGTTGGTGGGGGCCACCGATTTCGGCCGGGAGCTGGCCCCGATGGTGGCCCGCCGGCTGAATACCGGTTTGACCGCCGACTGCGTGGGGCTCGACGTGGACGGGGATGGGGTCCTGGTCCAGACCGCTCCATCCTTTGGCGGCAACCTTCTCGCCGAGATCGTCACCCCCAAGGCCCGGCCTCAGATGGCCACGGTCCGGCCGGGGATCTTCCCGGAAATCCCTCACGACGACGACCGGACCGGCGAGATCGTCCCGGTCCCGATGCCGGGGGATCTCCCGGCCGACCGGGTCCGGGTCCGGGCCTGCGAATACCGGCCCCGCCGGGAGGCTCGGTTGGAAGACGCCCGGGTGGTGATCTGCGGCGGCCGGGGCATGGGAAGCCGGGCCCGGTTTAAAAAGCTCTTCGAGCTCGCCCGCCTTCTGGACGGCGAGGTGGGAGCCACTCGACCGGTGGTCCACAGCCGGTGGATCGACCCCGAGGCCCTGGTGGGCCAGGCCGGGCGGACCATCCGGCCCCGGGTTCTCTTCTCCTTCGGGATCAGCGGAGCCATCCAGCACACCGCCGCCATCGGCGACTCGGATCTGATCATCGCGGTGAACAAAAACCCCGAGGCGCCCATGATGAAGCTGGCCGACGTGGCGGTGGTGGCCGATGCAAACCAGCTTTGCGCCGCTCTCATCCGGGAGCTCAAACGGAGACTGCCCGAGGCCGACGGGTAGCCGGGACCTAACCGCCCATCCAGAAGTCGGCCCGGAGCCGGTCAACCACCGCCTCAGCCACGACCTGGTGGCCGGCCCGGTTGGCGTGGAGGCCGTCTTCGAGAAAGAGCTCGCCTCGGACCGCCCCGGCATTGTCCAGAAAGGGGGCATGGAGGTCGATGCAGGGGATCTCGCTCCGTTCGGCCGCCGCCTTGAGCTCACCGACGTAGCGGAGCAGCGCGGCCCCGCATTCGTCAAAGCCGTCGGCCGGCGGTGTGATTTCAGCGGATTGGGCGATCTCGGCGTGAAAGGGGAGCGGCGTGGCCAGGATCGGGGTGATCCCGGCGTGCTGAGCCTGATAGCTCATGGCAAAGAGGTTGGCCAGAATGGCGTTGGCGGGCAGGCCCCACCAGAGGTCGTTGGTGCCGCAGAGGATCAGGACGAAGTCCGGGGCCTGCTGGACCACATCGGGGTGGAACCGGGCCAGGAGCCCGGCGCTGGTGTCCCCGCCGATTCCCCGGTTTATGGTCTGAATTCCCAGCGAGGCTCCGGTCAGAGCGGGCCAGGTAAAGCCCCGGTCGAGATCAGCGCCTTCGGTGAGGCTGTCGCCATGGCAGATCAACGTGATCATGAAAGCTCCTTTCGTTCAAATCGGGTCTGATATCGGCGGTTGACTCGGCCGCCGCATTCCGGTTATCACATAGCGCCGGACTCGACAACCGTCGATCGCCCGCCCGTCGCGTGACTTCGACGGGGCAGGGTCCCGGTATCTCCACTACCCCCGGCGGGCTCCGCCGGACCATCCAATTGGAGGTGAAGCCATGCGCTTAATCATCGTTCTGTGTTTGTCCCTGCTCATTGCCGCGGTCCCGGCGGTCGCCGGAAGCATCACGGCGGTCACCGAGGAGATGCCGCCGTTCAATTATACGGAAGACGGCCGGATTACCGGGTTTTCCACCGAAATCGTGAAAGAGGTCTTCCGGCGGGCCGATATCCAAGCCGAATTTCGGGTCTATCCCTGGAAGCGGGCCTACGAGATCGCTCTGAAGCAGCCGAACACCCTGATCTACTCCATCGGCCGGAACCCGGACCGGGAAAACCGGTTCAAGTGGGTGGGCGTTATCGCCCCGGTCAACATTTATTTTTGCAAGCTCGCCGATCGGGATGACATCGTTATCGAGACGGTGGCGGATGCCGGAAAGTATCGGATCGGCGCGGTCCGGGATGACTACACCACTCAATACCTGGAAAGCCAGGGGCTCTCGGATGCCCTGGACATCAGCAATTCCTACCTTTTAAACGTCCGGAAGCTTCTGGGCGGCCGGGTGGACCTGATCTGCGTGGACGAGCTGACCCTGGCCAGCCACATCCGGGCGGAGGCGGCCGCCGGCCGGGAGGCATCCATGGATGCTGTGGAAAAGGCGCTCTTGTTGGAAGACATCTCCACCGGCATGTACATGGCGTTCAGCCTGGGCACTCCGGACGCGACGGTGGAACGGTGCCGGACGGTTCTGGCGGAGATGAAGGCCGACGG
>CAYNGG010000102.1:0-11345 GCA_964396575.1 uncultured Desulfobacteraceae bacterium
CCCCCCGCTGGTCGGAGAAGCACCGCTTATCCATCTTCCGGTCGTTGTGGGCGATGAGTCCGTTGGCTAGCTGGACGATCTCATCGACCGACCGGTAATTCTGCTCCAGCCGGAAGACCCGGGCGTCCGGATAGGTTTTCCGGAAGGAGAGAAAATGGTCCACATTGCTCATCCGGAAGGAGTAGATGGACTGCCAGTCATCGCCAACGACAAAGAGGTTGCCGTTGCGGAGCAGGCAGGCGGTGATCTGCTCGTTTAAGTTGTTGGTGTCCTGGTACTCATCGCAGAGGATGAACTGGAAATGCTCCCGATAGTGGTCCCGGATGTCGGGATGGTCCCGGAGCAGGTTTCGGGTGAGGATCAGGATGTTGTCGAAATCGACCGCGTTTTTCTGCTTCAGGAGCGCTTCGTAGCGCCGGTAAGGCTCGATTAGGCGAATCATCCCGAGTCGCGGTTGGCGGTCGAAGTAGCGGTCCGGGTCCCCGGAGTTCTTGGCGTTGGAGATTCGCGCGGCCACGGCGGAGGCATGTTTTTTGTCGATACTGAGGTCGAAAAGGACCTCGCGGATGAGCCGCCCTTGCTGGTAGGTGCCGAAGATCTGGATGGGCTTGGCGTACCCGAGCCGCTCACAGTGCTCCCGGAGAATCCGGTAGCAGGCCGAATGGTAGGTCCGGACCCAGGGGAAGGCCGAACGGTCCCCGCCAGTGATCTCCTGGAGCCGCCGCTTCATCTCCTCGGCCGCCTTGTTGGTGAAGGTAATGGCCAGAATCCGGGCCGGGTCATACCCTTCTTTGATGAGTCGGGCGACCTTGGCGGTGAGGGTCCGGGTTTTTCCGGCACCGGCACCGGCCACCACCAGAGTCGGGGTGCCGATGTAGTCCACGGCCTTTTGCTGCGGGGGAGAAAGCGTCATCTTCATGATCGTTATTGTTCCGCCTGGGGTGGAGGACACTCGGTCTGGCAGAGCCGGTGGATGGTCTGGGCGTGCCATCTCCCCTTGCCGGAGAAGGTGGCCACGTTTTCGGAATCGAGATGGCGGGCGATTTCGGTATAGGTGGCCCCGTTGTTGCGCATGTCGCTGATGACCTGAAGGACCTTACCCCGCTCCACGGGGCGGGCGTTGGATTCGGGCACGACCGGAACGGGCTGGCGGATGGCGGCCGCGGACCAATCAGCGACCCCCTCGGCCAGGCGGCCCAGGGCTTCGGCGATCCGCTCCATGGCCTCCGCATGCCGATCAGTGGCGGCGGTCCGCTGCTTCTGCTCCTCGACGACCGCCTCTAAGAGCTTCCGGATTTCCGGGAGGTGCTCACCGAACGCGCCGGCCAACTCCCGGTCCGAGTTTTTGGGAGCAGGAGCCCGACGGGGCTTGCCGTTGCTTTTCTCGGATGGACTTTTAAAGAGGGGAGTGTTGTACTGAGGGGTGTACGGCTTCCGGCCACGGTCTTGCCGCCGGTCTCCAACATTCTGGGCGTTTCTGGGGTTATAGCTCATGCGCGGACATCTCCTTTTATCGACTGATCGGCCGGCAAGCCGTCACGCCAGGGCGTGGCTGCCGGCGGGCTTCACCTCGGTGAACGTCAGACCCTGGGTCGCCACTTGTTCACGATTGTCACAAGACCGTCACTATAAAGCCCCCGGTACGGCCTGTCAAATCAAAAATGGCGGGGGTTCCAATTGACAAAACCCGCCGTGACGTGGTTTTCTATGGCTTCGGCCGAATAGTCGCAAATGACGACACATTCCACGGAGGAGAGATGAAAGGTCAGGCGCTCATCGTCAACGACGATCCCATCATGGGAAACCTGCTCGAAGTCCGGCTGTCCGAAGCCGGTTACCGAGCCCGCTATTATGCCAGCGGCGAAGAGGCCATCGCGGCCATCCGGTCGTCGAAGGCAACCGGGGAGCCGGGGATCATCCTCACCGACCTCTCGCTCCCCGGCATGGACGGCCTGTCGCTCCGCGATCGTCTCCGGGAGTCGCCGGCCACGGCCCATCTGCCGGTCATCCTGCTCCCCACCGGCCCCGAGGTCACATCGGATCTCACCGACCAGATAGGCGAGCTGGACGACTACCTGGCCAAGCCCTTCCGCATGGAAACGCTCATAGACCGAATCGAGCACTCCATCTCCAATGCTCCCGATGCGGCGTCGGATGCGCCCGCTTCTCCGGAAATCCCGCCCAATGAGCCCGCTGCCGAACCGCCCATAGCGGACGAAACCGGCCTGACAAGGCTTCTGTCGAGTCTCAACAACCGGGGGATCACCGGTCGGCTGGAGGTCCACGAGCTTCCCCGGAAGGCGGTTATCTACCTCCAGGAAGGGCGGATCATCCACGCCACCTACGGCGAGACGACCGGAAAAAAGGCCCTCTACCGTATCTTGAGCGACCCGACGGGGGTTCCCGAGCTTCACCCTCAGCCGGTGGACGTAACGCCGACGATCGGGGGCGCGCTGCCTGACCTCCTCGCCGAGGCGGCCATCGAGGCCAAGACCCTCCAACGGCTGAAAGACAGCGTCCTCGATACCCGCCTGAGTGTAAACGATGCGGTTCTGTCCTCGGCGGCGGATCTCTCCGACCACGCCGGACTCGGGCATGTGATCGACCTCGTCCGCTCCCACGGCCGGATGCGGGATGTTCTGGATGCCAGCCGGATGATCGACCTGCACACCTACAAGAACCTGATCTACCTTCTCAAGCGGGGTGTTCTGACCATCCAGGGGCCCCAGCCCATCAGCATCCGGCTGGTCACCGACTGCACCGCCGACCTCCCGCCCGAGATGGTCCGCCGGCACGACATCACCGTCTTGCCGCTGACGGTCACCCTGGATGGCGCTCCCTATCTTGACGGGGTGGAGATCACGGGGACGGAGATGGTTGAGCGGCTGCGTCGGGCCAGGACGGCCCCCACCACCGCTCCGCCGGACGAGGCCGAGATTTATCGTCAGCTTGCGGAGATAGTGGGCGGGCACGACGTCCTGGCGATCTTTCTCTCTTCGGATCTGAACGGGACCGTCGAGGCGGTTCGGGGGGTTTGGGAGCGGAGACGGGACGAATACCTGGATATCCGCCGCCGGATCGGAGGCACGGAGACTCCGCCCCGTCTGGAAATCGTGGACAGCCGGCTCGTCTCGTTAGGGCTGGGGCTGGTGGTGGCCGAGGCGGCGGAAAAAATCGCCGACGGCCAGGACCTGGACCGGGTCCTGGACCACATCAGCCGGATCATTCGGAGCGTCCGGACCTTCTTCGCCGTTTCGTCTTTAGACCATCTCCATCGGAGCGGCCGGCT
Organism: uncultured Desulfobacteraceae bacterium; assembly: GCA_964396575.1. Classification (GTDB taxonomy): domain Bacteria; phylum Desulfobacterota; class Desulfobacteria; order Desulfobacterales; family JAABSP01; genus CAYNGG01. The sequence goes on from CAYNGG010000102.1 coordinate 3,290, forward strand.
GGGGCGGATTTCGTCGGCTGTCGGCCGCCTGGTCGGCCGCCGCCATATCATCGCCGTCCGCGGCGGGGAAATCCGGATGGTGGACCGGGCCACCGGGGCCGATGATGCCCGGACGCGGATGGCCGAGTGGATCGAATGGAGCCTGGATGACCCGGCGGTGCCGATGCGGTTCGGCATCATGCACGCCGGGGACGCCGACGCGGCCCGGAGCCTGTCGGCGGAGCTGAAAACCCGATTCAATTGCGGGGATGTCATCATCTCGTCAGTAAGCCCCGCCGTGGCCGCCCTCTGCGGGCCCGGCGCGGTGGGCGTGGCCTGTCTGCCGACCCACCATGACGGCTGATCTTCGCCCCATAACATCTCCTCCGGACCTGAGGCCATGAGACTCCGGACCGGCCGCCCGCTTCGCCTGAGCCTGGCTGCCCGCCTGACCGCCAGCCTCGTCCTGACCGTCGTGGCGGTGGCCGTTGTCGCGGTGGGTATTCAGACGTACACGGCAGCCCGGCGGGAGAAGGCCCAACTGGAGGATCACGCCGATGAGCTGATCACCTTTCTTCAGCGCAGCCTCGAGCTCCCGCTCTGGAGCTTTGACATCAACACGGTCGAGCATATCGGAGCGATCTTTGCCCGCAACGATCCGGTGGTCCGACTGAAGATCACCGACTTCGTGGGCACCGTCCACGTGGACATCCACCGCTCCGCCGACGACGCACCATTGATCTATCGAGACCGGAAAATTCAGCACAACGGCAAGCCGGTGGGCCATGTGGTCATCGCTCTGGCCGCCCGGTATCCCCGCCGGATCGGCCATCGCCTGCTTTACGCCAGCGGGATCACTCTTCTGGTGGTGGTCCTGACCCTGATCCCGCTGACTGGACTCTTTCTGCGATGGTTTTTAAACCGGCCGCTGGAAGCCCTCCGGGAAATGGTCCACAACGCCGAGCCGTGGCTGAGGCTTCCCGAAACGGAGCGCCCGACGGCCCCCTGCGCCGAGCTGGCGCCTTTTGTGGCGGTTCTTGACGACATGGGCCGGCGGATCGCCGGCCAGATGGCGGCTTTGCGCCGGGCCGAGGAAAAATACCGGTCCATTTTCGAAAACGCCGTCTCCGGGATTTTTCAATCCACCCCGGAGGGACGATTCATCCAGGTCAACCCGGCCATGGCCCGGCTTTATGGCTATGACTCCCCGGCGGCCCTGGTGAGCTCGATCACTGATATAGGCCGACAGTGCTACGTCCGCCCAGAGGACCGGGAGCGGTTTAAATCGGTCCTGGCGGCCACCGGCCGGGCGGTGGACCTGACCGCGGAGGTTCAGCGGCAAGACGGCACCCGGATCTGGGTCTCGGAAAACGTCCGGGCCGTCCGGGACGCTCACGGCCGGGTGCGCTATTATGAGGGGTTCATTTTGGACATCACCGAGCAGCGTCGGCTGGCCGACATGGAGCGGGCCAAGCTGGCCGCCGAAGCCGAAAATCGGGCCAAAAGCCAATTTCTGGCCGACATGAGCCATCAAATCCGGACCCCCATGAATGCCGTTCTGGGGCTGACGGCCCTGCTGTTCCACACCGAGCTTTCCGCCCGACAGCGGGACCACGTGGGAAAAATCCGGGCCTCCAGCCAAGCTCTCATGAGCATAATCAACGACCTCGTGGACCTGTCGAACATCGAGGCGGGGACCCTCGATCTCACTCGCCGGCCATTTGCCATAGACGATGTGCTCACGCCTTTATCGGACTTGTTCGCCGGCAAAGCCGAAACCCGGGGAATCTCCTTTTCCATCATGGTCAACCCGGCCACCCCCGACCGGCTTGTGGGCGACCCGCTTAGATTGTCCCAGATTCTCATCAACCTGGTGGGCAACGCCGTCAAGTTTACCGATCGGGGAAAGGTGGAAGTCTCTGTTCAGCCCGTTTCCGGGGAGCCGGACGACGGCCGTGCGTCTCTCGTTTTCTCGGTGACCGACACCGGCATCGGCATCCCATCGGAGCGTCAGGCGGCGCTGTTTGCCCCTTTTACCCAGGGGGACCGGTCCACGTCCCGGCGCTACGGCGGCACTGGCCTCGGGTTGTCCATCTCCCGAAAGCTGGCCAATCTTATGGGCGGGAAGATCACTTTGGACAGCCAGCCGGCGGCGGGCAGCACCTTCCGGCTGACACTTCCTCTGGAGCAGCCGGCGGAGGAAGATTCAATCCGGCCCGACACCGCCCCACCCATTCCGGCCGCCCTGGGCGGGCGGGTCGTCCTACTGGTGGAGGATAACGTCATCAACCAAGAGGTGGCCACCGAGATACTGGAAAGCGCGGGGGCGACCGTCCAGATCGCCGGGGACGGACAGGCGGCGGTGGCGGCGGTGACCGCCCGTGCCGACCGGGGGCTGCCCCCCTTCAACGCCGTCCTGATGGACGTCCAAATGCCCCGGCTGAACGGCTGCGAAGCCACACGTCAAATCCGGGCGGACGGACGGTTCGACACTCTGCCGATCATCGCCATGACCGCTCATGCCATGACGGGCGATCGGGAGCGATGTCTGGCGGCCGGGATGGACGATTACGTGGCCAAACCCATCGAGCCGGATGCTCTCCAAGCCGTTCTGGTCCGGCATATCTCCGGGGTCGAGGGCCGCGTCTTCCGTAAGGGCGACCGGCCGGTCGCCCCTACGGCCAACAGGAGGGACCATGCACCTTAAGCTCAAGCTCGCCACCCGCATCAATTTGCTGGGAATTAGCCTGATTGTTCTGTTCACCCTGACTCTGATCTGGATGGGATTCGAGCTTCACCAAAACCTCTATCAGGCCCGATACCAGCAAATGAAGGCGGTGGTCGCCACCGCCTATAACGTCCTGTCCCATTTCGCCGACGCCGCCCGGCAGGAGCGAATCTCCGAAGCCGAGGCCAGGGAAATGGCGAAATCGGTAATCCGGGACCTCCGCCACAGTCAAAACGAGTATTTCTTCATCCTCGACCTCGACCACAACATGATTATGCACCCCATCGAATCGACCGGACTGGAGGGGACGAACACCGCCGATCTCACGGACGCCCGGGGGAAAAAGATCGCCATGGCCATGGTACAGACGGCGCGGGAGACGGGGGGCGGCGTGGTCGATTACTACTGGCCCAAGCCGGGAAGCGATGTCGCGGTCCCCAAGATATCTTACGCTAGCCTCTTTCCGGAATGGGAATGGGTGCTCTGCTCGGGAATCTACATCGACGACGTGGCCCGAGAGGTCAACGGAATCCTGCTGTCGGCCGGGGTCGGGGTGGGGGGGATCATCCTCTTTGCTGTCCTGTTCACCGGCCTGATCACCCGGTCCATCGTCCGCCCCATCCGTCGAGTGGCCGTCAGTCTCGTGGACGGCGGGACGGCGGTGGCGGCGGCGGCCGATGAGCTGGCCGCGACCAGTCAGACCCTGTCCCAGAATGCCTCCGAGCAAGCCGCGGCCGTGGAGGAGACCTCGGCCGCCATGGAGAGAATGCGAGAGGAAAGTCACGAGACGACCCGGATCACCAAAGGGGCCCAGGACCTGATGAACGAGAACATCTCCCAGTCGGGCCACAGCCTCAAAGCCCTCATCGATCTGACCCGGGAGATGGCCCAGGTCGAGGCGGAGGGGGGCCGGATGTCGAAAATCATCTCCACCATCGACGCGATCGCCTTTCAGACCGACCTGCTGGCTCTGAACGCGGCGGTCGAGGCGGCTCGGGCCGGGGAGGCCGGAGCCGGGTTCGCGGTGGTCGCCGAAGAAGTCCGAAAGCTGGCCGCCAAATCCACGGAAGCGGCTCGGGACACCCAGTCGCTCCTCGAAAGCACCATCACCCGGGTCACCCAGGCCGCCGGATCGATCCGCCATCTGAACGCCGACTTTGAAGGAATCATCGAATCAGCCACCCGGATGGGGGAGAAGACCGAGGCCATCACGATCGCCGCCAGGGACCAGGCCCACGGGATCGCGGAGGTGACGACCGCCATCCGGGAGGTCGATACGGTCACCCAGGACATTGCCGCCAGCGCCCAGGAGACGGCCGCTTCCTCCCAATCCCTATCGGCCCGGGCGAGTCAGCTCCGGAGACTCTCGGGGGACCTGTCGATTCTTGTCGGGAAATCCAGGAAACCGTCATGAGCCTCGAGCTGCCCCGGCAGAGCATTCTGATCGTTGACGACGTTCCGGCCAACATCCGGACCCTCCAGATCGCCCTGCCGGACACCTATGAGGTCCGGGTAACCACCAGCGGCGCGGAAGCCCTGAAGATCTCCCGTGAGGGGGAGGGGATCGACTTGATACTCCTGGATATCATGATGCCGGAGATGGACGGCTACGAAGTCTGCCGACGCCTGAAGAGCGACACCCGGACCCGTCACATCCCGGTCATTTTCATCACCGCCCGATCCGAGGAGGCCGAAGAGACCAAGGGGTTCTCTCTGGGCGCGGTCGATTACATCACCAAGCCCTTCAGCCCCGACGTGGTCCGGGCCCGGGTCACCACTCACCTGGACCTCAAGCGATACCGGGACCACCTTCGAGATTTGGTCAAGGCCCGGACCGCCGCCTTGACGGATAGCAACGAGCAGCTTCAATGGGAGATCGCCGAGCGGCGGCGGGCCCAGGAAGACCTGAAGCGGTCCCATGACGAGCTCGAGCGCCGGGTCCGGGAACGGACCGCCGAGCTGTCCGAAAGCAACCGGATGCTCAAGGAGGAAATCCGGAAGCAGGAGATGAGCATCGAGCTGGCCAAAAAGATACTCAGCCGGGTCAACGGCCCCATTCCACGATACATCCCTCTCACCGACCGACTGCATCTCTTTGTGGAGACGATATCCATCCCGTGTTATGCCGAAGGCGGGGACCACTGCTTTGTCCGGACGGTCGAAGGGACTGACGGGCCGCGAACCATTCTGAGCATCAAGGACCAATCGGGCCATGAGGTGGGCTGCGTGCTCCGAAGCATCCTCACCGATCTCCTCCACAACCAGTTGCTGACGGATGACCCGACGGCGGGGCCGGGAGCCATCGTCACCCGATTGAACGAGGCGATCTGCCGGGACGGCCTGATGCGCCGGGACGACTTTTTCACCGCCCTGGTCGCCGAGCTGGACGGCGGCACTCAGACCCTCCGCTACCTGTCGGCCGGTCATCCCCAGCTCATTCTGATCCGTCAGGGGGAGGTTCATCTGCTCCCGCCGGCCGATGGAACGGGAATCCATCTCCCTCTGGCGGTGGCCGACGGCATCTCCTACCAGGCGGTCTCCGAGCGACTGGCTCCCGGAGACCGCCTGATCTGTTACACCGACGGCCTCACCGAAATGCCCCTGAAACGGGGCAACCCCATGCTCACCGCCGAGCGGTTTAAGGTTCTGGTGGAGCGGGTGATCGAGGACCGCCGGGCGGCCATCGGTCGGACCCCGCCGGTCGCCGACCTCACCGCCGCCCTGTTGGCCGAGGTCTCCCGGATCAGCGGAGAGACCGTTCTCCCGGAAACCGCTGAAGGGGGCCCCACCAACACCTCCGACGACGATGTGACCCTCCTCTGCCTGGAGATCGAGGACACCTCGGAGACGGTGGCCGAAGTCTTCTATCCCAAAGACGAAGCGGAGATCAGCCGTCGAATCGACGCGCTCTGCGAAACTCTGGACCGCGCCTGGGCAGGCTATGGCGAACGGGGCCATCAGGTCCGGATGGTCCTCGGGGAGGCGGTGATTAACGCCTGGAAGCACGGCAACGGATGCGACCCGGCTAAGGCGGTGACCCTCCGCTATCGAATCGGCAACGACCTCCATATCCAGGTAATCGACGAGGGGAAAGGGGTTGACATTTGCCGGATTCCGGACCCGACCCGGATAGAAAACCTTGTCAAACCCTCCGGCAGGGGGGTATTTATTATCCGTCACTTTTCCGACGACGCCCACTGGACGGTCCGACCGGGACAGGGGCGTCTCACCGTGATCTTTCAACGCTATCCGCCAGGCACCGGAGACCTGACGGGAAACCTCTCACGACTCGAAAGGAGGGGCACAATGGAGCTGAGCATTCAAACCACGGATGACCGCGCCGTCTTCACCATCAAAGGCAACATCGACGAGCAGGGCGCCGAAGAGCTCAAACGGCGATTTCGGGAACAAAACATCAGCAAGCTTAAGGAGGTGGCCTTCGACTTCCGCCACGTGATTCATATCGGCAGCGCCGGCATCGGAAAGCTGCTCCTGTTTTACAAGGACCTGGCCATTCACGACGGGCGAATCGTTATCCAGAACGTTTCCCCGACCATTTATGAGCTCTTCAACGTCCTGAAGCTCAACTCCATTTTCACCATCCAGAAAGCCTGACCCGGCGGCGCGCTCCCATGACCCTCGATACGCCAGCCAACAAGCGCCTTCTGATCGTGGACGACGCTCCGGCCAATCTCCGGGTCCTGGCGGAGATCCTCATGGAGGCTTACGAGATCAGCGTAGCCACCTCCGGGCCGGAAGCCCTGGAGATCGCCGCATCCGGTGATCCGGATCGGACGCCAGACCTGGTGCTGCTGGATATCATGATGCCGGAAATGGACGGCTACGAGGTCTGCCGACGGCTCCGGCGGGAATCCGATACCCGGGATCTGCCGGTGGTCTTTGTCACGGCCAACACCGACGACAAGACCCTGGAGGAGGCCTTCGAAGCCGGGGGCACGGACTACGTCCGGAAGCCGGTCAACCGGATCGAGCTGCTGGCACGGATCAAGTCCGCGTTGACCCATCAGGAGCTGACCCGAAAGCAGATGGCCGAGGAGAAGCTCGAGGGCGTCCTGGAAATGGCCGGCGCCGTCTGCCACGAGCTCAACCAGCCCCTCCAGTCCATATCGGGTTTTTCCCAGCTCCTGATGATGGGGATGGCCGAAGATGATCCCAAATATGAATACCTGTCCATCATCAAGGGCCAGATCGACAAAATGGGGGAGATTACCCGGAAGCTGATGCGTATCACCCGGTATGAGACGATCCGGTACATTGAAAGCACCCGGATCATCGACATTCACCGGGCCGCCCAGGCGGATGAAGGGAAAACTGAGGGGCCGGACTGAAGGTGAAGGGCCGCCGTCAGGGGGAGATCCAGCGGTCGAGCCGGTCGAAGCCGTCGGCCGCTGCTTTGAGAAGCAGGGGAACGTCCACCGGCTTGATGAAGTAGTCATCAAAGCCGGCCTCGCGGCATGCGGCCAGCTCGAAGATGGAGGTGTAGCCGGTGACCGCGTAAATAATGGCGATGGGGTTGTCGCGACGGATGCGCCGGCAGAGGTCCACCCCGCTGAGCCCGGGCAGCCGGAGGTCGAGAAACATCACGGAAATGTCCTCCGACCGCAACAAATCCTCCGCCGTCTCGGCGTCGGGGGTGGTTAAAACGGTGTAGCCGGCCTTCTCGAAATGCTCCTGGTACATGTATCGGATGATCTCGTCATCATCTACCACGAGGATCCTTCGCTCCATGCCCTCTCCCCCACTTTGATTGATCTTCGTGGAGGGTTATAGAGCAATTGTACCGGAGGTGTCAAGGGTGGCTGTCCGCTTCGGCCCTCCAGAGCACGGAAGTGCCGGCAACACCGCCGCCTGCCAAGCTATTGCCGGGAATTGCTGAAACCCGGCCCCGGGGACCGGTCCAACGAAAACCCGGCGGCTCGGAGGCTTTCAATAAATCGGTTGTTGACGAAATAGCTCATCTTGTATTGCTTAGCGCCGATTCGGGCCTCGGCCATCTGCTCGATCAGATCGTCCCGATGCCGGGCGCAGAAAGCGGCCTTCAGCTTGGCTCGGGCCGCGCATCGGCAGACATTGGACATCTGGGAGCCCGATCGGGCCGCCTTGATCTCACAGGATTCAATGAGCCGATCGATGAATGCCCCGTAAACCCCCTCGAAATCCGGCGATCCGAGGCGATCCGAATCCGCCGACGCCGATCCGGCCAATAACAGCCACACCAGCAATCCTACCCCCATGGCCATCCACACCGTTTTCATGGCACGCCTCCTTTCGGTTCATATCCAGGGTACGCTCGTATGTGAAAATATTATGCAATGGATATGCCAAAAC
>CAYNGG010000103.1:0-11267 GCA_964396575.1 uncultured Desulfobacteraceae bacterium
GCGGCTTCCAGCCGCTAATTTCAGCGCCGGGATGCCGCTGCCACTTCCAGAGCAAATGTAACGTAATACTGAAGGATGCCCGGTTTTCGGGCCTTGCGGCGGAGGTGGACGGTGAACGGGTCCGTTTCGAGGTGACGGCGACGGGCGAGCGGATGTCCCGGGCGGATGCCGTGAAGGCGTTCAAGGAATTTTTTGCTCCAGGGGCTGAGCGGCACAAACGACGGAGACATCCGTGCCGAGGCCGCCGTGGGCTTGTTTCAATCCGGCCATTTCATCGGTTTCCGCCGGATGGGCGGTCTCCGGGGGCCAGGAAAGGAGCTGACGCTAGCGGGATTCGCCCAGGACCTCGGCCGGATCAATTCCCAGTGACCGGAGCTTTTCGGCCAGTCGGTCGGCTTTTTCCCGCTCCATCCGGGCGGCCTCTGAGCCCGTCAGGAGAAGGTTTCCCGCCTCATCGCACCAGCGGAGCCATTGCTGGGGGTATCCTTCAAAGTCCCCCTCCCACAAGGTCATCCGCAAGCCGACCCGGGAGAGATGCCGATCCAGCTTCGGGATGTACGCTCCCACCGACAGCTCGAAAATCCGCAAGGGGTCTTTCTGGATGACGCATTGTGGATCGAAGACGACATAGTAGAGCACCCGGATTCGCTCGTAGCGCTTGAGCTTGGCGCCCAGCTCTTCGCCCTTCTGATTGGAGACCACCTCGATGACCACATCCGGCGGCTTTCCGAATTCCCAGATCATGTAGGACCGGTTGCGCTTCTCCCAGATGTCCGTCGGCACCTCCACATCCATGCTCAAAAAAACGTCCGGGACGATGGCCGATTCGTGGATCGTATTGAAGACGCCGACGTTGGCCGCGACCAGAAAGGGGCGGCCGGGGTTCCACGAGCAGTTGATCGATTCCGTCAGCAGGCGCTGCTGCTTTTCGGAAAACAGGTTGTCCACGGGGGTGTCGTCCTCCGTCACCAGATGGTCGATATTCGGCTCGGGGACCTCATTGAAATCCGCTTCGGGGATGATGTCCGTCATGTCCTCTTGCTCCTGTCAGACCGGTGCAGGACCTCGGCCGGATCGATCCCCAGTGACCGGAGCTTTTCGGCCAGTCGGTCGGCCTTCTCCCGTTCCTTCATAAGGGCTTCCTCGGTGGTCTTGAGTTTTTCCTGGCCCATCCGGGCGGCCTCTGAGCCCGTCAGGAGAAGGTTTCCCGCCTCATCGCACCAGCGGAGCCATTGCTGGGGGTATCCTTCAAAGTCCCCCTCCCACAAGGTCATCCGCAAGCCGACCCGGGAGAGATGCCGATCCAGCTTCGGGATGTACGCTCCCACCGACAGCTCGAAAATCCGCAAGGGGTCTTTCTGGATGACGCATTGTGGATCGAAGACGACATAGTAGAGCACCCGGATTCGCTCGTAGCGCTTGAGCTTGGCGCCCAGCTCTTCGCCCTTCTGATTGGAGACCACCTCGATGACCACATCCGGCGGCTTTCCGAATTCCCAGATCATGTAGGACCGGTTGCGCTTCTCCCAGATGTCCGTCGGCACCTCCACATCCATGCTCAAAAAAACGTCCGGGACGATGGCCGATTCGTGGATCGTATTGAAGACGCCGACGTTGGCCGCGACCAGAAAGGGGCGGCCGGGGTTCCACGAGCAGTTGATCGATTCCGTCAGCAGGCGCTGCTGCTTTTCGGAAAACAGGTTGTCCACGGGGGTGTCGTCCTCCGTCACCAGATGGTCGATATTCGGCTCGGGGACCTCATTGAAATCCGCTTCGGGGATGATGTCCGTCATGTCCTCTTGCTCCTGTCAGACCGGTGTCGGCGGACGGGCCGCTTTAGATCACCATATCACCCATCCGGATTCGAGACAACCCGGCCCGACGCCCTAAAATTCCTCGCTGGGGATATTCTTGAGGGTGTGGTCGTGTCGGCCAAAGTCCCCTTTGAAATTTTCCACCGTCTCGACAATGACAAACACCACCTCGCCCTTTTCCCGTTTAAAAATCAAGGTCGGCCGCTTGTAGATCTCCAGGGCCTTTTTGAAATCCCGGTTCATTCGGACATTGTTGGACAGCACCGATGTGATGCCCTCGTCTTCAAGGCTCTGGATGTGCCGGAGGGCGGCGATATCATCTTCCGCCTTTTGAAAGGAGAAGTGGGCCAGGTCCCCCAGAAAGCCGTAGGTGTGGCGGAGCATGTGCCAGCCCTCGAATATATCCTCCCAGATGAGCATGGCCCGGACCGTCTGATAGTCGGTCCCGAGAATTTCGTCCCGGTGGATTTGGCCTTCGATGGTGCAGCCGGACTGAATACTGGGGATGTCCAGGAGCCGGGAGGTGTAGGCCACCAGGTAGTTGGTGAAGTTGTGGACGGCGGAGCCGAGCTTGAGCTCCGGGAATTTGCCGGCCGTACACATGGTGGGATAGGCTCCGTTGATGATTGTGGTCTCCGGGTTGATGGCATAGACAATGGCCATCCCCGCCAGAAACTCGGCGAATGCCAGCAGGGCGATCCCATACGGAGTTATGGGACCGTTCTGCCCGCTGAAGGGCATGGTCGTCAAATATACGGGAATCCCCCGCTCGGCGCACTGAAACAAGACATTCACCTTCTCCTTGTAGGATAGGGTGAGCGGGGAATCGAAGATGGAGTGGTTCGTGATGATGTAATGGCCGTCCTGATTGTACACCTGCGCCGTCTCGATCCCGACCGGGGTCGAGACATTGAGGAATATGGGGCCGTCGTAGATGTTGGTCATCACGCCGAATTGCTCGAATTCGTACTCGGAAAGCCGGCGGGCGCTGACAAAGGCAAAGGGCATCTCCCATTTCTTGGCGAGCATGGCCTGTTTGATGATCTGGTTCAGGCTGGGGGTTTTCAGCTCGAAATCAGGGCCGTCGCCCTCCTGGATGTAGCCGGCGATCCCCCCGGCACCGAAAGACTTGTCGAAAACCGGAAAGTCGAACCGGCTTTGACGATCGATAATGGTTTGAATATAGTCGGGCTCGAAATGGATTCGATTTGTGCTCGGGTCGTGGATGGCGCCGTAACGGGTTCCGTGGGTCACCCGTTCCACAATATCGGAATAGTCAACCCGTTCCCCTTTCGACTTCCGCTCCGGGATCTGGATGCCGGAATAGAGCAGGACCTGCTTGGCATCGTAGATCAGGTCCCGAGCCAGGCGATTCCAGAGGTTCTCCGGAGAGCTCTGTTGAGGTTTTTTTATCACTTTTGATCCTTTCTAATCTAAAAGCGGCTAAACCCCAAACAGGCCATCGAAAAGATGACCCGTTCACACTTCCGTCCAATCCATTGCCGATATCAGTCGAAAAGCCCCATGGCCTCGACCACCAGCTCGGCGATGTCCCGGTCCGCCAGTCCGGTTTCCCGGGCCGCCAGACCGTCCTCGATCATGGTCATGCAGAAGGGGCAGGCCGTGGCGATCAGACCGGCCGCGGCGGACCCGCCGTCGGCTCCGGTGACGGCCTGGTGAGCCTGGTCCACCCGGCGGTCATTGACCCGTTTGTCGGTCTCCTCCTCGAGCCAGGTCAATCCGCCCCCGGCCCCGCAACACATTGACATCTCCCGGCTCCGTTCCATCTCGACGCACCTGATGCCGGGGATTTTGGCCAGAATTTCCCTCGGGGCATCGAAGATCCGGTTGTGCCGGCCCAGGTAGCACGGATCATGGTAGGCGGCCACCGCCTCGATGGAACGGGTCAGGGTGATCCGTCCGGCCGAGATCAGGTCCCGGATCAGCTCCGTGTGGTGGACCACCGTGTAAGTCCCGCCGTAATCCGGGTATTCCCTGGTAAAGGTGTTATAACAGTGGGGACATAAGGTCAGGAGCTTGTCGAACCGGTAGCCGGACAACAGCTCCACGTTCGATTCGGCCTGGAGCGCGAAAAGGTATTCGTGGCCCATCCGCCGGGCCGGGTCGCCGGTGCACCGCTCCTCCTCGCCGAGGACGGCAAAGTCGATCCCGGCGGCGTGGAGAATCCGGACCATGCTTCGGGCGATTTTCGCGTTCCGGGGGTCTGAGGCGGCCGAGCAGCCGACCCAGAAGAGGTATTCCACCGGCTCGCCTGATTCCGCCCGCTCGGCCATGATCGGGACGTCCAGCCCCCGAGCCCATTCCAGCCGGGCGGTGGGGTGCTCGTTCCACGGGTTGCCCCGTTTTTCGACCCCGGCGAAGACATCGGCGTAGGTCTCCGGGTAGGTGTCATGGATCATGACCTCGTTTCGCCGGATCTCCAGAATCTTGCTCAAGGGGTCGATCAGGGCCGGGCAGATCTCCACGCAGGCCATGCAGGTGGTACAAAACTGGACCGCCTCGGCCGAAACATGGGCCGCCAGAATCTTTTGGGGCTCAACTGGCCGGCCGGCAAGCGGCCGCTCGGCGTTGAGCTGCCGGCGGAGCCCGAGGATCACCTCACGAGGGGAGAGGATCTTGCCGGAGATGGCGGCCGGGCAGTTGATCTCGCACCGGCCGCACTCGGTGCAGGATGTGACGTCGAGAAGGTCCTTGCGGGTCAGGTCGGCGAGGCTTTCGTAACCCAGGTTCTCGTCGCGCTCGAAAGCCCCCTCGACATCCAGAGGAGCCAGCCGGCCCCGGGGCCGCAGGTCCTCGAAAAAGGTGTTCACTCCGGCCGCCAGGAGGTGGACCACCTTGGGGAAAAAGGGCAGGAGAGCGATCCCGGCCAGGGCGAGAACCCCGTGAATCCACCAGAGCAGGACATGGCCGGTCCGCAAGGCTTCGGGGTCGGCGCCGACCGCCAGGTTGGCCACGGCGGCCCCGATGGGGGACCAGCTCGGCGGATACCCCAGCTCTCCGGCCTCGGCGGCCAGCCGAAGGCCTTCCACGACAAATCCAGTCAGCGCAATGGCCAGAATCCAGACCGGCAGGAGCCAGTCGATGGGCTGGTGCTTCAACTGAGGCCGGCCCGGCAGATACCGCCGGATCAGGGCGATTACCAGACCGATCACCAGAAGCCCGCCAAACAAATCGGTGACCAGCTCGAATCCCAGGTAGGCCGATCCCTTAAGAAGGGCGTGGTCCATCCCGAAACCCTTATGAAAGAGATCATACTCCAGGGCGACGATCAGCGTTGCCACGAAGAGAACCCCGAAGGACCAGAAGATGAGGAGATGCATTCCACCGGCCAGGGGATGACGCCGAAAGACGGTCCGGTTGCTCGCCAGGGTCACCAGAGTCCGAACGATCCGGGACCCGAGATCGGACCGGGGAAACGGAACCGGTATCCCGGAGCGGATGCGCCGGATGTGCCGGTAGATGCCCCAGGCGAAAATCCCCACGGCGACGGCGGCCAATACGTACAAAAACACCTCATCGACAAACGAGATGTTCCAGAAAATCTCACGGGTTGCCATGGCAATCCCCCCTTTATTTGGATTTTTGATTTTAGATTTTAGATTTTAGATTTTAGAAATCATAAATCGTAAATCCTCAATCATAAATCCTCAATCCTCAGTCCTCAACTCCCTCCGCAGAGCTTTTTCAGGTCCCGGGAGGTGATCTTGAAGGACTTGTGATGGACGCCGGGATTGAAATAGACGTAGGTCTGCCGGGTCAGCTCCGGATCCACGAAGACCGGGAGATCCGTCAGGTGGCCGAAGGGCGGAACACAGCCCACCTCACAGCCCACCGCTTCGCTCACCGCCTCCGGCTTGGCAAAGGAGACCTTCTTGGTGTTGACGGTCTTAGCCGCCGCCTTCCAGTCAACCTTCTTATTTCCCGGCATCACCAGGACCACCATGGTCTTTTCCTTGGTGGTGAGGACCAGGGACTTGACCGTCTCCGCCTCGGAGACCCCGAGGACCTCGGCCATAACCGGGTTGGTGTAAACCGGCTCGTGCTCGTGGACTTCGTAATCGATTCCCTTATCCCGGAGCATTTCCACAATCTTCTCTTCAAGCGTCATCGAATCTTCCTCGATAATTGGAGTTAATCAAGGGGCCGGGCCGCGGACCGATCCAGCGATCCGCGGCCCGGCCGCCGATGGTTAGGTGGTTTCCGCTTTGACCGCGTCGATAATGGCCGGGATCACCTCGTAGAGGTCACCGAGGACCCCGTAATCGGCCTTGGCGAAAAAGGCCGCTTCCGGGTCCTTGTTGATGACCATGATCCGCTTGGCCCCCTTGCATCCGACAATATGCTGGATGGCCCCGCTGATCCCGCAGGCGATGTAAAGGTCCGGCGAGATTCGGGTTCCGGTGAGTCCCACCTGGTCCGAATGGGGGCGCCAGCCGTTGTTGGTGGCCACTCGGGAGCAGCCCACCGCGCCGCCCAGCAGCCCGGCCAGCTCCTCCAGAACCGCATAGCCTTCGGGGCCGCCGACCCCGCGGCCGCCGCCCACCACCACCGGGGCGTTTTTCAGCGTGACCCCTTCAGTGACCTCCTTTTCCCGCCGGACCAGCCGGACTCTGAGGTCGGCGTCGGTCAGGGTCGGGGTGAAGGGCTCCACCGGGGGCGTTGCCGGACCGGAGACCATCTCGGGCGCCACCACATGGGGGGCGACGGTCAAGAGCCGGGGAGCTCCGTCCAGGACCGCTGATTCCAGGATGCTGCCGCCCCAGCGAACCCGGGTCACTTTAAACGGGTCCCCAAGCTCGACCGCCTGGCAGTTAGCGGCCAGGGGCAGGTCGGACATGGCCGCCAGATGGGCCATGACCTCATTGCCCCGGTCCGAACCAGGAGCCAGGACCACATCGGCCGAACGGTCGGCGGCGACCTGGAACGCGGCCCGGGCCCAGCCCGCCGGAGCGTAGTCGGCGATCCGGTCGTCATCGACCTGGATGATCCGGGCGACGCCGTATTGGCCGAGCTCGGCGGCGACGGCCTCAGCCCCCTCGCCGATGATCAGGCCGGCCACCTCGCCGCCCAGATCGCCGGCGAGGCTCCGGGCAAAGGTGAGCGTCTGGCAGGCCGCCTCGGTCAGAGCCGTTCCATCATGCTCGATCAGTCCGATGATTGTTGTCATCCGATCACCTCCAGGGATTTGAGGACCTCGACCACCCGGGGCGCGGCCGCCGGGCCGTCGCCGAGCATATCCACCTGCTTTTTCTGCTCGGGCGGGTGAAAGAGGAGCTGCATCCGCAATCCGGCCTCGATCTTTTCGGGCGATATCCGGTTGACCGGCTTTTTCTTGGCCTTCATGGTCCCCCGCAGGCTGGGGTACCGGGGCAGGTTGACGCCTTCCTTGACGGTCACCACGGCGGGGAGGGCCAGATCGAAGATCTCCCAGCCGTCATCCACCTCCCGCCACGCGGAGGCCGCGCCGTCGTTGATTGACAGCTTCTTGGCCCCGGCCAGGCAGGGGAGGTCCAGGGCATGAGCCACCCGGATGCCCACCTGGCAGCCACCGCTGTCGGCCGATTCGTTGCCGAAGAGGATCAGGTCGAACGGGGCGTCCGCCGATTCCGCCCGGACCGCCTCGACAATGGCCGCCGCCGTCTGTCCGGGGTCCCATTCGCCGCCGTCGGTTTCCAGGAGTATCCCCCGGTCGATCCCCCGGGCCAGGGCGTCCCGGAGCTGCTCCTCGGCGGCGGCCGGCCCCAGGGTGAGGACCGTTGATTGGCCGCCGTGGGCCTCCACGAGCTGAATGGCCGCCTCGACGGCGCATTCCTCATGAGGGCTGATGGTGAACCCGAGGTTTTTCGTCAGAATCGTCCGCCCGTCCTCGGACAGGTCGATGCGGGCGCCGATGTCCGGCACCCGTTTGACGCAGACCAGTATGTTCATGGCATCGCCTCCCGGTTACCCTTTCATCCGTTGGTTTTCCGGATCGAACAGGGGGGTCGGGCCCACCGCCGCCACGGTCACCGGGAAGTGATCGCCGAAGTATTCCACCTTGAGCGAGGTGCCCACGGCGGCGTGCTCCGGCGGCAGGTAGGCCATGAGGATGAACTTGCCGACCGACGGACCGGCCCCGGCGCTGGTGGCGAAGGACCGCCGCTTCCGGGCGTCCTCCAGGGGCTCCCCGTCCGGCGTAAGGACCGGCACGTGGCCCACCATATACCGCTTTTCGCCGTTGGATGCCGTGTGGTCATCCACGGTCAGGGTGCAGAGGACCGTCGCCGGGTCGGTCTCCCGGGCCTCGAGATAGGCCGCCTTGCCGATAAAGTCCTGGGCCTTGACCCGCGGCAGGGCCATGCCGGCCTCCACCGGGTTGAACTCGGTGTCCAGCTCATTGCCGAAGAGCCGATAGCCCTTTTCCAGCCGGGCGGTGGTGCCGTAAACCCCGATTCCGACGGGGACCACCCGGTGGGCCTGGCCGGCCTCCCAGAGGATGTCCCAGAGCTTCTGGCCGTGCTCGGCCGCCGTGTAAATCTCCCATCCGAGCTCCCCGACATAGGAGATCCGGAGCGCCCAGACCGGGATATCCTGGATTCGGAGCGCCTTGGTATGAGCAAAGGGAAATCCGGCGTCGGAGACATCGTCCTCGGTGACCGACGCCAACACGTCCCGGGCTGACGGCCCCCAGAGGCCCACCGTGCAGAGCGCCGAGGTCTGATCATGGAGCTGGGCCGATCCGTCTTCGGGGAGGTTGTCGATAAACCACTTCTTGTCCACCCCGCCGTGGCCGCCGCCGGTGATGATCCGGAAGGACTCCCGGCCGGTCCGGGCGATAACCAGGTCGCTCCGGATGCCGCCGTGGACGTTGAGCAGAAGGGTGTAGGTCGCCTTGCCCACCGGGACGTCCATCTGGGAAACGGCCACCCGCTGGACCGTGTCCAGGGCGCCGGGGCCGGAGAGGTCGAAGATGGCAAAAGCGCTCAGATCCACCATGGCCACCCGGTCCCGCATGGCCAGGTGCTCGGCGTTGATGATCGGCGACCACCAGCGGGCATCCCATTCGTTGGGCCGGTCGTTGACCCGGTCGCCGTATTCGTCCAGGAGCGCCTTGTTGCTTTCGTACCAGTGAGGCCGCTCCCAGCCGGCGGTCTCGAAGTAAACCGCGCCCAAAGCCGATGTCCTTGCGTGGAAGGGGCTCAGGCGGTTGTTCCGCGATGATTCCCACTGCTCATTCGGATGGACGATCCCGTAAGTCTTGGGGAAGCCCTCCGTGGCCCGGGCCCAAACGTGTGTCTTGGTCCGGGCATAAGGATAGAACCGGGCGATGTCCACCTCGTTGGGGTCCAGCTCGGGGGCGCCGTCGGTCATCCACTCAGCCACCAGACGGCCCACGCCCGGACCTTCCTTGATCCAGACCGCCGCCGCCGACCAGAGCCCCTTGACCTCGGGGGTCTCCCCGATGACCGGGCCCCCGTCGGGGGTGACGGAGATCAGGCCGTTGATGGCGTACTGGATCTCCACCTGGTCGTTGTCGAGCATATCGGGCAAAAGGGCGAGGGCGTCTTCAAGCTGAGGCTCGAAATCCTCCTGGGTAAAGGGCATCTCCGTGGGGGAGAGCTTGGCCTGCTCGATGGAGGGGATGTCGTTGGGGTCGTGGAGGATCGAGCGGTGGGCGTAGGACCCCACCTCCATGTTGGCGGCCGACTGGCGCTCGTACATCAGAGTGCTCATGTCCCGGAGAATCGGGTATTCGATCTCCCCTTTGGCCTGAGCGAACTGGGGGACCGGGCCGGCGTCGATCATCTGATGAACGACGGGAACCAGCGGGATGGCCGCTCCGGCCATTTCCGCGATCCGGGGGCTCCAGACCCCGCAGGCAATGATCACATAGTCGGCCCGGACCTCGCCCCGGCTCGTCTTCACGCTCCGGACCCGGCCGTCCTCGACCCCGATGCCGGTGACCTCCGTGTTGGCGAAGACGGCCAAGGCCCCTTTCTCCTGAGCCCGCTCCCGAAAAATGGTCCCGGCCCGGAGGGAATCGACCACGCTCACCGACGGCGTGTAGAACCCGCCCAGAATCTTCTCCCGGTTGATCCAGGGAAAGAGCTCCAAGACGCCGTCCGGGTCGAGGAGCTCCGCCTCAATGCCCCAGCACTTGGCCGAAGCCACCCGGCGCCTGAGCTCAGCCATCCGCTCTTCGGTCTGAGCCAGCTCGATGCCGCCGCAGGTCCGGCTGACGCCCATCTCTTCGTACTGGCGGGCGCTGTCCAGGGTGAGCTGGGTTATGGCCCGGCCATGGTCCACCGGGAAGATAAAATTGGATGCGTGCCCGGTGGAGCCCCCCGGATTGGGCAGCGGTCCCTTGTCGATCATCACCATGTCGGTCCATCCCTTTTCCGCCAGGTGACCGACGACACAGTTGCCCACGATGCCGGCGCCGATGATGACCACCCGCGCCTGTTCTGGAAATTGACTCATAACGGACCTCCCTGCTTTGCTTTTTCGTTGTGGGTTGCGGGTGAGCGCCATCGGAGTCCCGCCACGAGCCATTTACGCCGTGAACTGACTCCGAATATGGGCCACAAACTTTTTGGTATGCTGTTCCAGGAGCCGGGCCGTCTCCGCCTCGTCGTGCCGGCTCAACGTCTCGGCGATGGCTTCGAATTCCTCCACCAGCCCGCTCCAGTAATCGTTTTCAGCGTGAGAAAAGGTCCAGATCCGGACCGCCTGATCGTGGAGCGTCCCCAGGATCTTGACCAGAACCTCGTTTTTGGTTGCCGCGTTGATGATCTCGTGAAGCTCCCCGTCGATCCGCATCAGGGTTTTGGGATCGTCGGCCGCCTTCATCCGCTCGATTCGCTCCCGGATCGCTCCAAGCTCCTCGTCGGTGATCCGGGCGGCGGCCAGTTGCCCGGCCAGCCGGACCAGAAAGGACCGGATCTCGAAGACGTCCTTGAGCTGCTGAAAGCTGACATCGGCAACAAAGGTGCCCAGGTTGGGGATGATCCGGACCAGCCCCTCCATTTCCAGTCGGATAAAGGCTTCCCGCACCGGCGTGCGGCTGACGCCGAAGGCTTCCATGACCTCCTTTTCCCGGAGGACTTCGCCGGGCTTGTGCTCCAGGAGGATGATTTGTTTTTTGAGCTCCAGGTAGATGGGGCTTTCACTCATGTATCACCGATATATTGGTATTAAAAGAACGTTTACGAACCAACTGTAAGGCAATATGCACTAAGCGAATCGGTGTTGTCAAGCCCAAAATACACCGAAAGGCGATCTTTTCCCCAAGCCCCGAAGACCGCCCGCCGGAGAGCCATCCGGAACAAAAAAGCCACTGCCTTGAATTTGGCGCCGGAATCCGTTAGAGTCATCAGCAAATAACCGCCGGGACCAGCTCCCGGCGCCACTGAAACCTAATTTACCGAAAGCCGAAAGCCATGTCCTTTGCCA
>CAYNGG010000104.1:0-11252 GCA_964396575.1 uncultured Desulfobacteraceae bacterium
GTGGAGGGCTCTTTCCGCTCGGTCCGGCTCCGCGACGACCGGCTCCGGGCCTGGCTCCGAGCTTGGCCCCGAGCCCCGTCTTCGGCGACTTTGAAAAAGCTTATGGCCAACTGGAGGTGCTCGGCCTGGCTGGCCAGCTCCTCGGAGGTGGATGCCATCTCCTCGGATGCGGAGGCGTTCTGCTGGATCACCTGGTCAAGCTGGTTGATGGCCTGGTTGATCTGATCGGCGCCCGAGTTTTGCTCGCGGCTGGCCGAGCTGATTTCCTGGACCAGATCGGCGGTCTTGCCGATGTCGGGGACCAGTTGGGTGAGCATCTTTCCCGCCTTGTCGGCGATCTCGACGCTTTCGGCCGACAGGGTGCTGATCTCCCCGGCGGAGACCTGGCTCCGTTCAGCCAGCTTTCGGACCTCGGCGGCCACGACGGCGAAGCCCCGGCCGTGATCCCCGGCCCGGGCCGCCTCGATGGCGGCGTTTAAGGCCAACAGGTCGGTTTGGCGGGCGATCTCCTCGATGATCCCGATCTTGTCGGCGATCTCCCGCATGGCCGAGACGGTCCGGGTCACGGCCTCGCCGCTCTCCTTGGCGTGCTCGGCCGACTTGCCGGCGATCTTCTCGGTGGTTGTGGCGTTGTCGGCGTTCTGGCGGATGTTGGCGGCCATCTCTTCCATGGAGGCGGAGGCTTCCTCGGCCGATGCGGCCTGCTCCGTGGCCCCCTGGGACATCTCCTGGGCCGATGAGGAGAGCTCCTGGCTCCCGGCGGAGACGTTGTCGGCGGCCCCTTGGACGTCCCGGACGATCTCCCGGAGCCGTTTCACCATCCCCCGGAGGGCGTCTGCCAGGACCCCGATCTCGTCCTTCTGGCTCACGTCGATCCGGGCCGTGAGGTTCCCCCGGGCCACCTCCCGGGCAAAGTCAACCCCCTTGATCAGGGGCCGGGCGATCCCCCCGGCGAGAAAGAAGGCCAGCACCGCCACGGAGCCGCCAATGATCACCACGGCGACGAGGATGATCAGCAGGAGACGGTTGATGGGCTCCCGGATCTCAGCCCGGTCCACCTCCGCCAGAAGCGCCCAGGTGTAGTCCCCGAGATCCAGGGGTGTGTAAGCGGACAGAACCGGGTTGCCGTTGTAATCCTCGATCACCTCCCGGCCGGTGGTCCCTTCGAGGGCCTTCCGGGCGGCCTCGGTATCGACGCTGCCTCGGCCGGGGTCGGCAAAAGAGGCCTCCACCGTGTGGTGGATCGGGTCGAGAAAGGAGTCGGAGCGCATGAGCTTGTCCTCGCCCACCAGATAGGTCTCCCCGCTCCGCCCCATCCCGGACCGCTCCTGCATAATCGAGTTGATGGCCTCCAGGCTGAGCTGAAGGGCCACCACGAATTCCACCTCGCCATCGGCCACCATGGGCTGGGCGATAAAGGCGGCCGGGGCGCCGCCGCTGGGCGGATAGGGCGCGAAATCGGCCTTTCCATAGCTTTTGGTCTCCAGAACCCGCCGGACGAGCCCCCCGAAGTGAGTGTCCGAAAACCGCCCGTCCACCAGGTTGGTCCCGTAATCGGCTTCCTGGAGCACCGAATAGAAGACCCGGCCCCGGGGGTGGATCAGCAAGAGGTCGTAGTAATTGTACTTGCGGATGTAGCGGGTGAAGTAGTCGTCGGCGTCAGCCCCTTCGGGCCGGGGGACGATGGCCTCCTCGAGGTCGATCTTGGAGATGCAGGCCCAGTGGAGGCCCTCCAGGGAAAGGGGGTCGTAGGCCACCATCACCAGCTTGCCCAAAGAATCGGTGAAGACGTCCCGGCCCGACTCCCCGGATAGAGCCGCCTCGATGTACGGTGTCCGGATGGACCGGCCGATGGTGAAAATCTCGCCGTCGGCGTCGGTGATTATCGTATCGCTCCGAAAGGCGATCTGGCCGTCGAGCTCCCCGACAAGGTAGGTATCACCGGTCTGGCCCATGCCCTGCCGGCGCTGGACGATCTCGTTGATCGGCTCGCTGGGAAGCTGGAGGACCACCACGCCGAGAAAGCCGTCGGCGGCGGTCACCGGGGCCCCGAGAAAGGCGGCGTACTGGTTGCCGGAAGGGGCATACGGCATGTAGTCCTGGACGGCGACCCTTTGCCGGGCCTTTCGGAAGCAGCGGGCCAGGGGGCTGTCCTTGAGGCTCCCGTGCATCAGGTCGGCGCCCAGGTCGGCCTCCCGGCTCACCGTGTAAACAACGTCTCCATCATCATCGATGAGAAAGAGGTCGTAGTAGCCGTATTCCTCCGCATAGGCTTTCAGCCAGGGGTGATGCTCGGCCACGGTCCGCTCCCAGAGCGGGTTTCCGGTCCGGCTTCCGGCATCGGCAAAGGCGGCCGAAAACTGGCGGAGGGCCGCCGCCACGGTGTCGTTTTGGGCCAGCAGCCGGACGTCGCCCCGGCGCTCGTCAAAATAGCCCTCCACGTTGGAAGCCTTGAGCTGCTGAGCGGTCTCGAGCTTGTCAAAGGCGGCGTCCTCCAGGGAGCGGACCGTCTCGATGAGCACCCCGAGGTCCCCTTGCCGTTCGTCAAAAAACTTGAGAATCTGGTTTTTCTTGATCTCCCGGACGCTTTCGAGCTGGCCGAAGGCCTGGTCCATCATGGCCTGGCTGGTGAGCCGGGCTCCGATAATCCCGATGATGATCAAGGGGATGACCCCCACCATCAGAAAGAGGCCGATGAGCTTGGGCCGCATCTTGATGTCGTTGAACCGCTTCATGGTCGCTGGCTCCCTTCTTCTGTCTGGATCGTCCGTTTACCATCCCCGTGGGGGGCTTCCGCCCGCTGGCGGGCCTCTGATTCCAAGGCCTCCAGGAGCTGGAGCACATCGAGAATCAGCGCCACCGTCCCATCCCCGAGGATGGTGGCCCCGGAGACGCCCTTGACGTCGTTGTACATTCGGCCCAGGGGCTTGATCACCGTCTGGTGCTGCCCGATCACCTCATCGAGGCCGAAACCCACCTTTTCCCCTTTGATCTCCGAGATCACCACCCGCTCGATGGCCGGGGGCGTGTCCCCGACACTGAAGAGCTCCCGGAGACTCACATAGAGAATCCGGCGGCCCCGGTAGGTCATCAGCCCCCGGTCCCGGCTCCGGTCGGCTTCCCGGCGGTGCATCTCCACGCATTCTTCCACCGACGGCAGGGGGAGGACGAAGTAGCCCGGGCCGGTCTTGACCAGGAGGCCGTCGATGATGGCCAGGGTCAGCGGGAGGTTTAAGGTGATGGTCGTGCCCTCTCCCCGTCGGCTGTCCACATCCACCGTGCCGTGGAGGGCTTCGATCCGGCGCCGGACCACGTCCATGCCCACCCCCCGGCCGGAGACGTCGGTGACGGCCGCCGCCGTGGTAAAGCCGGGGGCGCAGATCAGGGCGTGGATCTCGGCTTCGGTGAGCTCGGCTCCGTCGGACACCAGCCCCCGCTCGACGGCCCGGACCCGGATGGCATCGGTGTCGAGGCCGGCCCCGTCGCCCGAAATCCGGATCAGGACGTTGGCCCCGGAGTGCTCGGCGGCCAGGTGAACGGTCCCCTGCCGGGGCTTGTCCAGTCGGACCCGGGTTTCGGGCGACTCGATGCCGTGGTCGATCTCGTTGCGGATGATGTGGACCAGGGGGTCGTTGAGCTGCTCGATGACGGTCTTGTCCATCTCCGTCTCGCCCCCGGAGGTGGTCATGATCACCTCCTTGCCCAGCTCGCCGGCCAGGTCCCGGACCAGGCGACGGAATCTCCGGAACGTGGAGCCGATGGGGAGCATCCGGATGCTCATGGCGTTGTCCCGGAGCGAATCGGTAAGCCGCTCCACCTCTTCGGCAATGGAGACAAGCTCCGAGTCGTTCTCGAGGGCCGCCTTCCGGCTGAGGTTGGCCTGAACCGTCACCAGCTCGCCCACCAGGTCCACCAGGACGTCGAGCTTTTGGGCGGCCACCCGGATGGTGGCGGCGGCGGTCACCTCCTGCCGGGCCTGGTCCGCCCGCCGGACGTGGTCCTGCTCGGCCAAAGCCGCCTGGAGGGTATCCCGATCGATGGCCCGGGACTCCACCAGGATCTCTCCCACCCGCTTCTGACCGGAGAGGGCTTTTGTCAGGGTCTCGGCGGTCACATCCCCCCGGGCCAAAAGGATCTCGCCCAGGCGGTGGTAATCTTCGCTTTCCATGCGGTCATCGGTGTCGATGACCTCGATGGACAGCTCGCAGGAATCCTCCACGAAGATGAAGACGTCCCGGACCGCGTTCTCCCCAAGGTCGGTGGTGAGGATAACATCCCAGTGGATGTAGCAGGCCTCGGGGTTCATCATCTCCAAAGGGGGGATGTCGCCGATGTGGGCCACCGCATGGCAGTCCCCGAGCTCCCGGAGCTCGTCTATGAGGAGGAGAGGATTGGTGCCGGTGGTGAAGAGGTCCTCGTCGGGCTGGAACCGAATCCGGTAGGTCACCCGATCGCCGCCGTCCCTTTCAGCCCGGCCGGGACCTCCGCCGGCGGCCGGAGCCGGATGGTCGGCTTCGGGGAGCATCTCCTTGAAGGCGTTCACCAGGGAGGCCGCCGTATCGGTATCCACATCGGCGCCCTCCACCATCTTCCGGATCAGGTCGCAGGCGGCCAGGGAGAGGTCCACCAATTGCTTGTCCACCCGCAACCGGTCATCCCGGACCAGGTCGTAAACGGTTTCGATTTCGTGGGTGAAGCCGGCGATGTTGTCGAACCCGAACATGGCCCCCGACCCCTTGATGGTGTGGAGGGATCGGAAAACCCGGCCGATCAGCTCGGCGTCATCCGGCGTGATCTCCAGCTCCAGCAGGGCGCTTTCCAGCTCCCCCAGCAGCTCGAAGGCCTCCTCCCGATAGGCTTCTCTATGTTTTTCCATGGCGGCTCCTCACCTGTTATTCCGCATCCGACGGGGTTGGGGCGCCCCGTCACCCATTCCGATGGTTAGATCATCTCCGAAAGGGTCAGCCCGGCCGACCGGAGTGCCCGGTTCACCGCCTCCGACGTTGCGGTGACCCGAAAGGGGGTCCCGGCCTCCCGAGCGGTCCGGCGGGCGGCGCAGATGATCTGGACGCCGGCGGCGTCACAGCTCTCGACTGCCGACAGGTCGAGGGTCACTCCGGTTTCCCCGGCCTCCCTGAAGGCCCGGCCCAGGGTATCGCGGATCTCGGCGGCTTCGTAAACGCTCATGGCGCCATCGATGAGAACCGGGGCGGTCTGAGTATCAGTCTCGATCATGGTATGCTCCCCGCCGGAGCGATCCCCGGCGTTTTATCCCCGTCGTCCGCGGCCAGGATCGACAGGAGAGTCTCGGTGCGCATTAGATCCTCGGGCTGGAAATCCTTTCGAAGCCGGCCGGTTTCGGTGAGAAACGCCTTGAGGCGCTTGAGGTAAACCGACAGCCCGCCCCCCGAACGGTTCCGCATCATGAGGTCGCCCGCGTCGTGAATCCGGACGGCTTCGAGCATGGTCCGGAGGTCGGCCTCGGTGTAAGGGGGGCTGTCGGGAAAGGTCCGGGTGTTGAGGATCTCAACGTATTCATCCCAGTGGGCCGGGTCCCGGCTCCACCCCACCGCCCGAATCCACCCCCGGAAAATGGCGGCCAGATCGGCCTCGGGGATGTCGGCCAGAACCTCGTCGAGGACTATCATCCCCTCGGGAAGAATCCCCGGATAGGCGGCCGAGGTGGCCACCACCCGGCCGTCCCCCTCACGGACGGCCCGAAGAGCCGCCGGGTCGTAACTGACGATCAGGTCGAGCTGGCCATCGACGAACCGATCGGCCAGGTCCCCGGGCGCCATTTCAATAATCCGGGCGTCGTCCACGGCGCGGCCGATGCCGGTGAGATAGCGGTGGAGGAGAAAGGTAATGGCGGGTGAATTGCTGAAGACGCCGACCAGGCGGTCCTCGATCCGGGCGACGTCGAATCCCGGCCGGGCGATGAGCTTATCGCCGCCGTGGGACCAGTTGGTCTCGGCGATGATCCGGACGGCCGGGCCGTCCATCCGAAGCCCCACGGCGCTGCCGATCATGGTGAACGCGATGTGGACCAGCCGCTGCTTGAAGAGATCGGCCGCCGCCTTGGGATCGGGAACCGTGATCACCGACACGTCCACCCCGGCATCCGACCAGAACCCCTTGGCCTCGGCCACATGACAGGGGGACCAGCCGGCCCAGGAGACGGCGGCGATCTTATAGGTCCGCGCGGCAACCGGGTCCGCAATCAGGCAGACCAGGACCCCGCACAGGAGTAACGCCCTGCGTATCATCCCTCATATCCCTTCGGCCCACCTCCTCGGATGGCTGTCGCTCGACCGCCGGAAGCCGGGGTCGTCTTCGGCGTACCCGAAAGCCGGGTTATGATAAAGATATCACCCCGGTCGGGGGAAAGTCAAAAGACTTCGAGCGGACCGGACGGGGCCGGGGCGGATTCAGGAGTCGAGGCGGCGGTTGACGTTTTCCAGGTCGAAGGATCGGAAGATGATCCGCTCCCGCTCCCGACGGGCTTCGGGAAAGGGCGTCGGCTCGGCTTCGGCCAGGGCGGCGGCGGCCTCCCGGTCGGGAATCGCCGGCAGCCCCGTCCCGACCCGCTTGCCGGTGGGGGTGTCGAGGACAATCGCGTCGGCGCCGTCCGAAGCCACGGCAAGGGGAATCTGGTGATCGTCCAGGAGCCGGGCGGCGGCCAGGACCTCCCGCTCCCGTGATCCCAGGGACCCGGCGGCGCACTTGGCCACCATCACCCGGCGGCCGTCCACTCGGACCGCCAAATCCACCTTGGACCGATAAGGGGCGTCGGCCACGGTCACGGTGATGGGGATATCGATCTCGATCTCCTCCTTTGCGTAGCCTTTTTCCTCGACCAGGTGACGCTCCAGGGCCTGCCGGTTGTCCTCGGCCCCGATGTTGGGAATCCGGCGGCCGGTAGCAAAGTCGTCGATCATTTCGAAAGGTTTTTGTACGTCGCTCATGAGGGGTCGCTTTCCGCCAAAAGGGGTTTGCCGGTCATTTCCGGGGGCGGGTTTATCCCGAGGAGGGCCAGGAGGGTCGGGGCCACGTCCCCGAGCCCCCCGCCGTCGCGGAGCCGCGCCGACGCCCGGGACGGGTCCACCAGGATGCAGGGGACCGGGTTGGTGGTGTGAGCGGTGTGGGCCCCGCCGTCGGCGGCGATCATCATTTCGGCGTTGCCGTGGTCGGCGGTGATGAGGAGCGCCCCGCCCCAATCGAGGACCGCCGGGACGATCCGGCCCACGCAGGCGTCCACCGTTTCGCAGGCCCGGACCGCCGCTTCGAGAACCCCCGTGTGGCCCACCATGTCCATGTTGGCAAAGTTGAGGACGATGAGGTCGTAGCGGTCGGACGCGATCCGGTTGAGGATCTCCTCGGTCACCGCCGGAGCGCTCATTTCCGGCTTTTCATCATAAGTCTCCACCTCACGGGGGGATGGGATCAGACACCGGTCCTCGTCGGGAAAGGGCGTTTCCTCGCCGCCGTTGAAAAAGTAGGTCACGTGAGCGTACTTCTCGGTTTCGGCGATCCGGAGCTGCCGGAGCCCGGCGTCGGCCACCGCTCCCCCGAAAAGGCCATCCATCCGAACCGGCGGGAAAGCGACCGGCAGGTCGAATTCGGCATCATAAGCGGTCATGCAGACGTAACCGGCCAGCTCAGGCCGGGGACTCCGGTCGAAATGGGGAAACTCGGCCGCGGTAAAGGCCCGGGTGATCTCCCGGGCCCGGTCGGCCCGGAAGTTGAAAAAGATGATCCCATCGCCGTCCCCCACGGTGCCCACGGGCTCACCGTCGGCGTTGGTGATGGTGGACGGACGGACGAACTCGTCGGTCTCCCCGGCCGCATAGGCCCGCTCCACGGCCGAAACCGGGTCCGCCGCCGGGGTCCCTTCCCCTCGGGTGTAGAGCCGGTAAGCCCGCTCGACCCGCTCCCATCGAGTGTCCCGGTCCATGGCATGAAACCGGCCGCAGACAGTGGCGATCCGCCCCACTCCGATCTCGGCCATCCGGTCAACCACCTGCTCGATATAGCCCCGACCGCTGTCCGGCGGAGTGTCCCGGCCGTCTAAAATGGCGTGGACACAGACCCGGTCCAGGCCCCGGCCCCGGGCCATCTCCAGAAGAGCAAAGAGGTGCGGCAAGTCACTGTGGACCCCGCCGTCGGAGACCAAACCCATGAGGTGGAGCGCCGTCCCCCGCTCCCGAACCCGGTCCATCACCCCGGTCAGGGCCGGGTTTTCGAAAAAGCTCCCGTCTTCGATGGCCAGGTTGATCCGCATCAGGTCCTGGTAAACCACCCGGCCGGCCCCGAGGTTGAGGTGGCCCACCTCGGAGTTTCCCATGATCCCGTCGGGCAGGCCCACGGCCGAGCCCTCGCATTGGAGCCGGGTGTGGGGAAAGCGGTCGGTGAGGTCGTCTAAGACCGGAGTCCTCGCCTGGGCAATGGCGTTGCCCGTCTCCGACGGGTTGATCCCCCAGCCGTCCAGGATAATCAGGACCAGGGGGCGGGGTTTAGTCGTCATGATCGTTCTCCTCCTCGGCCTCATCGGCGGCGGCCACCGCCGCCCGCATGTCGTCGGTGACGATCCGCCGGGCATCGATCCAGAGCCCCTCCAGATCAAAGGCCTCCCGCACCGATTCGTAGAAAATGTGGATCACCACATCGCCGTAATCCATGAGAACCCAGTGGCCCTCCCGGCGCCCTTCGACGCTCAGAGGGCGGATCCCCCGGGATTTCAGGTCGGCCTCGACGTGCTCGGCGATGGCGGTCACCTGCCGGTTGGACCGGCCGCTGCAGATAATGAAGGCGTCGGCGATGGAGGTCAGCTCGCCGACGTCAAGAACCACCACCCGGCCGGCCTTGCGGGCAATGACGGGCCGGATATAGCGATCGATGTCGGACGGGGAGACGGGGTCGGTCATTTGAAAAGTCCTCGGGTTTGGATGTAGTCTTCCACCGACCGGGGGACCAGAAACCGGATCGTCCGGCCGTTTCGAATCCGCTGGCGGACCGCCGTTGACGAGATTTCGATCCGGGTGACCGCCACCCGGCGGATCGGCTGTTTCCGGGGATGGTGAAACCGGGCAATCCGGACCCCCTCGCCCTCGTCCCAGCCGTCGAACCAGTAGCCGGGATCAATCCGCCGCCGCAAAAAATCCTCAAGGGGCGGGCTTCCCGAGCCGTTCTCGCCGGGACGGTCCATGACCACGAAGGGCACCTCGTCGAGAAGGGTTTGCCACGACCGCCAGGT
Source organism: uncultured Desulfobacteraceae bacterium (assembly GCA_964396575.1). Classification (GTDB taxonomy): domain Bacteria; phylum Desulfobacterota; class Desulfobacteria; order Desulfobacterales; family JAABSP01; genus CAYNGG01. Next base: position 9,254 of record CAYNGG010000104.1, read on the forward strand.
ATCGATCTCGAGGAAGGCGTCCATGCCGACGATGAAGCAGATCGGGGCGTCGGGGGAATCGGATTTGAAGTGGCGGATGGTGTCGATGGTGTAAGAAGGGCCGGCCCGCCGGAGCTCGACGTCGGAGACCTCAAGGCCCGAAGCCTCGGCGGCGGCCAGGCGGGTCATCTCGAGACGGGCCTCGGCGTCGGCGACCCCGTGAGGGGCCTTGTGGGGGGGAATGGCCGAAGGGATGAGGATCACCCGGGACAGGCCAAGCCCCTCCCGGACCTCCAGCGCGGTCCGGAGGTGACCGATGTGGATCGGGTTGAAGGTGCCGCCAAAAATCCCGATCCCGCTCATGCGGTGTTAGGACCGGACCTGGCCATCGCCGCGGACCACGAATTTGGTGGTGGTCAGCTCCTCGATCCCCATGGGGCCGAAGGCGTGCAGCTTGGAGGTGCTGATCCCGATCTCGGCGCCAAGGCCGAGCTGCCCCCCGTCGTTGAACCGGGTGGAGGCATTGACCAGGACCACCGAAGCGTCCACCTCCCGGAGAAACCGCCGGGACCGCCGGTAGTCACGAGTGACGATGGCTTCGGTGTGAGCCGACCCGTATCGGCTGATGTGATCGATGGCGGTCTCCATGTCGGGGACCACCCGGACGGCGAGGATCAGGCCGAGGAACTCCTCCGGCCAGTCCGCCTCGGTCGCGGGAATCGCCGCCGGGAGCCGCCGGCAAGTCCCGGGACAGCCCCGGATCTCCACTCCGGCCGCAACGAGGGCCTCACCCACCAGGGGCAAAAAGTCGTCGGCCACCGCCTCATGGACCAGGAGGGTCTCCATGGCGTTGCAGACCCCGGGCCGCTGGACCTTGGCGTTGACGGCGATCTCGACGGCCATCTCCAAATCGGCGCCGCCGTCCACGTAAACGTGACAGACCCCCTTGTAGTGCTTGAGCACCGGAATCCGGGAGTTTTCCGCCACGAACCGGATCAGGCCCTCGCCGCCCCGGGGGATGATGAGGTCGATGTAGGGCTCTTGCTTCAAGAGGAGCGTCACCGCCTCCCGGTCCCGGACCGGAACCACGCCGACCGCTCCCTCGGGCAGGCCGGTGTCGGCCAGGGCCTCGGCGATACAGGCCGCCAGGGCCTGGTTCGATCGGAGGGCCTCGGAGCCGCCCCGGAGGATCACCGCGTTGCCGGCCTTGAAGCAGAGGCCGGCGGCGTCCACCGTGACGTTGGGCCGGGACTCGTAGATGATCCCCACCACCCCGAGGGGAATCCGCATCCGGCTCACTTCCAGACCGTTGGGCCGGCGCCAGGTCCGAGTGATAGCCCCCACCGGATCAGCCATGGCCGCCACCTCCCGGAGGCCGCCGGCCATCCCGGCAATGGTCGCGTCAGTCACCGTGAGCCGGTCGATGGTGGCCGGGGTCAGGTCCAGCCGCCGGGCCGCCTCGACGTCCAGGGCGTTTTCCGCCCGGATGGTCTCGGACCGCTCTTCCAGGATGTCGGCAATCCGCAAGAGGGCCGCGTCCTTCTTTTCCGTCGGGCAGCGGGCCATCTCCCCGGACGCGGTTCGGGCCCGCCGGGCCATCTCCTCGATGGTGGCGTTAAGCGTCATGTTACTCAGGCTCCTTTGATGTCACGGACCGTTTCGCTCCGTTGGGTGCTTCCCCGTCAGATTCCGTATTTGGCCCGGATCGCCTCGATCCGCTCCCAGACCCGAGGGGTGACGTCGCCGGCCGAGACCCTGTCGAAAATGGATTTGAGTATCCGCTTTTCGTCCTCGTCGATCCGGTCGTCCCGGAGGGCGATGCCCATGAGAAAGTTGAGCTCCCCCATGTCGATGGTCCCGTCATCGGCAAAAACCGGAATCGACGAATAGGCCAGCTCGATGTGGCTTGGTGTCCCCTTGTCCATGTCCGTCCCTCCCTCAGTCCTCAGTCCTCATCACTCAGTCCTCAGTCCTCAGTCCTCAGTCCTCAGCTTCCCCGTCACCGGTCACCGTCAGGTTG
>CAYNGG010000105.1:0-11199 GCA_964396575.1 uncultured Desulfobacteraceae bacterium
GGGCCGGCCGGTGGAAGACCAACGCCTGACCACCCTGCCGGCTTACCATCATCTCCGGATGAGGGCGTCGAGGAGCTCGGACATCTTTTCGTAGTATTTGGGATTGGCGGGCGTCTCGTCGATAATAAGCTTCCGGACGTTGTTCTCGATGGTCTCGGCCATGGCCTCCGGGTTTTCCCGGACCTTTTCGTAATGGGACTCGGATTCCGTGTAGCCGGCGTCGGTCATCTCATCACCGGTCATAAGGAATCTTCGGTTGAAAAAGCAAGGGATTTCTAGTTTAATGCCTCAAACGCCGGAGATGGCGTCAACTCGACGGAAGCGGATAACACAAACAGACATGGACAACGACGACAGAAAGTACGCCCGGAAACGCGATGAGATGGTCCGGAAACAGATCGAGGCTCGGGGGGTCACCGACCCGAAGGTCCTGGCGGCCCTGCGCGCGGTGCCCCGCCATCGGTTTGTCAGCGAGGCGCTCATGGACCAGGCCTACGGCGATTTTCCCCTCCCCATCGGCGAGGGCCAGACCATTTCCCAGCCTTACATTGTCGCTGAAATGACCCAGGCTCTCCAGATCGACGGCGAGGACCGGGTTCTGGAAATCGGCACCGGTTCCGGGTACCAGGCGGCGGTCCTGGCCGAGATCGCCCATCGGGTTTACACAATGGAGCGAATCCACGCCATCCTCATTCGCGCCCGGAAGCTCTTCGACGAGCTCCGCTATCATAATATCGTCACCCGTTACTCCGACGGGACGGTGGGCTGGAAGGACGAAAGTCCCTTTGACGCCATCATCGTCACCGCCGGCGCCCCCCAAATCCCCCCGAGCCTGGTCCAGCAACTGGCCGATGGGGGCCGGATGATCATCCCGGTGGGCGACCAGTATTCCCAGGAGCTGATCAAAATCTACAAGGACGGCGGGGAGGTCCGCCAATCGAGCTTGGGGGGTTGCCGGTTTGTCCGGCTGGTGGGTGAAGAGGGGTGGAAGGAGAATTAAATGCGGGCTCGCCTCATTCTTTTTTTAAAAGGCATGGCCATGGGGGCTGCCGATTCCGTCCCCGGGGTATCCGGAGGGACCATCGCCTTTATTGCCGGGATTTACGAAACCCTGATCGGCGCCATCCGGTCATTTGACACGGCCGCTCTGGCGCTGCTGCGGCGGGGGGAGCTTCGGGCTTTCTGGGATCATGTCAACGGGCCGTTTCTGGCCGTTTTGCTGGCGGGGATCGGGACTTCGATCCTCCTCTTGTCCCGGCTGATCCTCGGCTGGCTGGCCGCCTACCCCGAGATGGTCTGGTCCTTTTTCTTCGGCCTGGTGGTGGCGTCGGCGGTCGTTATCGGCCGGCGGATTCCGCGCTGGACGGCTCCGGTGATCGCCGCCGGAATCTGCGGCCTTGGCCTGGGGTATCTGATCACCGTGGCCTCTCCGGCGGCCACCCCCGAAACCGCGCTCTTCATCTTCGGCTCCGGGATGATCGCCATCTGCGCCATGATCCTGCCGGGGATTTCGGGGAGCTTCATCCTCGTTTTGCTCTCCAAATACGAATACATCCTCTCCGCCGTCCGGGACTTCCGCATCGGCACCATGGCGGTGTTCGCGGCCGGAGCCGCCGTGGGGCTTCTATCCTTTTCCCACCTGCTCCACTGGCTGCTGAAACGGTACCACGATTTGACGGTGGCGGCCCTCACCGGCCTCATGGTCGGGTCCCTCAACAAGGTCTGGCCCTGGAAGGACGTGGTGGCGACGTATGCCGCCGGCGGCGAGGCGGAGCCGCTGGTCACCCGGAACCTCCTGCCCGGCACCTATCTCGAGGTCGTCGGCCGGGACCCCCATCTGGCCGCCGCCATCTTCCTGGCGGTCGTCGGGTTTCTCCTCGTCTGGCTTCTGGAGCGGGCATCCGGCGGCCGATCCCCCAAGCCCACCGAAACCGACTGAATCAGCCTCTCGCCTCGGCATCGGACCGGGATGCCCGGCTCCGAAAGAGGCTGGCATAGGCAATCCGAAGGGACCGGCCCAGCTCCGGGTCGATTCTTGCCCCATGGAGCGAAGCGGCGTCGGCGAGCTGCGCGATGCACAGCCCTCGGGCCCACCGGAGCCGGGCTCCCCGGAGCACGGCCCGGAGAAGCACGGCGTCCGTCAGGTCGGCATCCTGGAGAATGGCATCCCGGAGATCGGCGCCGGTGAGATCCGCTCCCCCCAGGTCGGCCTTCCAGAAGACAGCCCGAATGAGGTCGGCGCCCATTAGATCGGCTCCTCGGAGGCTCGCCCCTTGCAGGTCAGCTTCGGTGAGATCCCCCCGGAAGAGATCAGCCCCGTCCAGCCGGGCTTCCCGGAGATCGGCGCCGGTGAGATCGGCTCGCTGGAGATCGGCGCCGGTCAGGTCGGCCCCCCGAAGGTCGGCCCCGGCCAGATCGGCATCGGGCAGGATCGCCCCCCGCAAAACGGTCCCGGTCAGAATGGCCCCCGCCAGGTCGGCACCGGTGAGGTCGGCACCGGTGAGATTTGCCTCGGTGAGGTTGGCCTCCCGGAGGGTCGCCTCGATGAGGTCGGCCCGCCGGAGGTCCGCCTCGACCAGCGTCGCCCCGTCGAGGGTAGCCCGGTAGAGGTCCGCTCGGGACATGGACGCCCGCCACAGAACGGCGCTGGTCAGATTCGCTTCGGACAGGTCGGCATCGGCGAGATCGGTATCAGCCAGGGCGGCGTGCCGGAGATCCGCCCCGTAGAGGTCGATCCCGAGGTGGGCCGGGTCGGGCCGCTTCCGCCGAATCCGGCGGGTCAGCCCCGCCCAGCAGGTCCGGGGCCAGTCGAGGATCACCAGGTCATCCTCGAGCCGCCGCCACCGAGGTCTCCCCCGCCCGTTTGGCCGCAATCCGCTCTCGAAGCCAGTCGAGCCACGGATCGAGCCCCTCCCCGGTCCGGGCCGAGACCTCGAAAACCGGCATACCGGGGTGGACCCCGTCAATGTGGCCCAAAACCGCATCCCGGTCGTAATCGAGATGGGGCAGCAGGTCGATCTTGTTGAGCAAAGCCGCATCGCAGACCCGGAACATCAGCGGGTATTTGGCCGGCTTGTCCTCGCCTTCGGTGACCGACAGGACCACTGCCCGGGCATCCTCCCCGATATCGAACTCAGCGGGGCAGACCAGGTTGCCCACGTTTTCCACGATGAGCAGATCGATCCCCGTGAGGTCGATGTCCCCGGCGGCCGTCGCGATGACATGGGCCGCCAGATGACAGTCCCCGCCGAACTCGTCGGTGTTGACCTGGACCACGGGTGCCCCGCTCTTCGACAGGCGGTCGGCGTCGTTGGATGTGCAGATGTCGCCCACAATCACCGCGCTTTTCACATCAGGGGCGAGGCGGTCCAGGGTACGCTCCAGAAGAGAGGTCTTTCCCGAGCCGGGCGAGCTCATCAGGTTCAGGACAAAGACATCGGCAAACCGCTGGCGGTTTTGGGCCGCCATCGTCTCATTGACGTCCAGAACCTTTCGGACAACTTTGATTTCCATGTGACTTACTTCCTCATTGTTTCGATTGGGGAGTTGATTCGGATGGGGCATCCTCGGGCGGATCGGCGATCTCGATGGAGACCACCGACAGCTCCTGGCCGGAATGAATCTCAACGGCACCGCCTCCGCAGGACGGGCATTTGAAGACCGGCCCGGTCACCGTCCAGAAATGGTCGCAGTCCGTGCAGGCGGCGGTCACCGGCACCTCCTCGATGGCCAGCTCAGCCCCGGCCAGGGGAGTGTCCGGCGTGATGACCCCGAAACAGAACCGGAGACTTTCAGGGACCACCGCGGCGAGCTTGCCCACCTTGAGGTTGACCCGCTCCACCCGGACATCCTCCATCTCGGCCGGAATGGCGTCGATGGCGATCTGCATCACCTGCATGGCGATTCCCATTTCGTGCACGGCGGCGCTCCTCGCTTTCCAGCACACGGAGGTAACGAAGCGGCCCGGACTCAGGCCGTCACGCTGCTCCAGAAAGGGCCGCCGCCCATCGGCGGCCCACTCTTGTGTAATACGCTGAGCCGGATTTGGCAAGGGGAAGTCGAGAAGCGGCCGAGCCCTGGCCGACCCGGTGAGCATCCACGCTCCCCGACACCAGCCGGTATCGTTGATCTTCGGTTTCTTGATGGATGGCATGGCGGAGGACTTCCACCCCATGAGGTTTGCGCCAAATCCTGGACACAAAAAAACCCGGCGCTCCGATGGGAAAGGAGCAGCCGGGTTTTTCAGTCATCATCCGGGCGTGGTTGGGTTAAGGCGCCAGGGTCAATCAGGATGACTCTTTTTTGGCCTCCTCGATGATCTTTTCGGCCATGTGAGCCGGCACCTCGTCATAGTGAGAGAACTCGAGGGTGAACATCCCCCGCCCGCCGGTCATCGACCGGAGGTCCGGGGCGTAAGTGAGGAACTCGGACATGGGGACGTTGGCGATGACCACCTGGTTTTTCCCCTTGTTGTCCATCCCGAGGACCCGGCCCCGCTTGCCGTTCAAGTCCCCCATGATATCGCCGGTGTACTCGTCCGGGGTGATGACCGTGACCTTCATGATGGGCTCGAGGAGCACCGGGTTGGCCTGTTCAGTCGCCTTTTTAAAGGCCAGGGAGCCGGCGATCTTGAAGGCCATTTCCGAGGAGTCCACCGCGTGAAAGGAGCCGTCATCCAGGGTGACCTTGAAGTCAACACAGGGATAGCCCGCCAGGACGCCCTTCACCCGGGCCTCCTGAATCCCCTTTTCCACCGCCGGGATGAACTGCCGGGGGATGACCCCGCCGACGATGGCATCGACAAACTCGAAGCCCTCGCCCCGGGGAAGAGGCTCGATCTGAATCCAGCAGTCCCCGTACTGGCCGTGTCCGCCGGTCTGTTTCTTGTGCTTGCCCTGGACCCGGACCTTTTTCTTGACGGTCTCCCGGTAGGGGACCTTGGGGATCTTGAGCTGGACGTCCACGTTGAATTTCCGCTTGAGCTTCTCGAGGGTGGCCTCGATGTGGACCTGGCCCATGCCGGCCAAAAGGATCTCTTTGGTCTCAGCGTTCCGGGTGAGCTTGAGGCCGGGGTCCTCCTCGAGAAGCTTGGTCAGGGAGGTAAAGACCTTGTCCTCCTCCCCCTTTTCCTTGGCGGTGACGGCATAGGAGATGACGCTGGCAAGGGGCTCGGCGCAGGTGAACCGGACCTTGTCGGACTCGACGCAGAGCGTGTCGCCGGTGGTGGTCTCCTTGAGCTTGGCCACGGCCACGATGTCCCCCGGTCCGGCGTCGTCCAGCGGCTTCTGCTCCTTGCCGGCGAGCCGGAGGAGCTGGGAGTAGCGTTCCCGGGTCTCCTCCGTCGAGTTGTAGAAATTGCCGTCCCCGCCCGGGGTGCCGGAGACGATCCTGAAGATGGAGAGCCGGCCGGCATAGGGGTCGGCCACCGTCTTGAAGACATAGGCGGAAAACGGAGCATCGGGGACCGGCTGGCGCTCGACCTCGGCGCCGGTGTCCGGGTGGACCCCGATCCGGGAGCCGCCGTCAGCCGGTGAGGGCATCAGGGCTACAATAAAATCCATGAGCGGCTCGATGCCAATCCCCTTGATGGCCGATCCGCAGAGGACCGGGGCGAAAGTCCGGGACAGGATGCCCTTGCGCAGGGCGGCCCCCACTTCCTCATCCGACAGGCTCTCGCCTTCGAGATACCGTTCCAGCAGGGCGTCATCAGCCTCGGCGATGTCCTCGACAAGTGCTTCCTTGCTCGACTCGGCCTCTTCCCGCAGGGCCTCGGGGATCTCGCCGACGCTCATCTTCCCGTTCTCATCCCAGGTGCAGGCCTTCATGGTGATAAGGTCCACCACGCCGTTGAGGTCGGCTTCGGCGCCGATGGGGATCTGAGTCCGAATGGGCTTGGGCTCGAAGATCTCGCCGGCTTCGGTGAAGATCTTGTCGAAATCGGACCGTTCCCGATCGAGCTTGTTGATGAAGATGAGGCATGGCTGATTGAATTCGGCCGCGAACTCCCAGGCCTGCTCGGCCTGGACCTTGATCCCCTCGACGGCATCGATGAGCAGGATCACCCCGTCGGCCGCCTGCATACTCATCCGGGTGTCCGAAAAGAAGTTCTGGTCGCCGGGGGTATCGATCAGGTTGACTCGGTGCTTTTTCCATCCGAATTGGTGAAACCCGCTGCTGATGGTGATCCCCCGTTTGAGCTCCTCGGGCTCGAAGTCCATGGCCGTGTTGCCATCTTCCACCCGGCCCAGCCGTTTGGTGGCGCCCCCCTTGTAGAGCATGATCTCGGCCAGGGAGGTTTTACCGGAATCTCCATGACCCACCAGGGCGATAGTTCTCAATGTTTCCACCATGTCCGCCATTTCAACTCCTCTCTCCAGTTTATCTTAGATCTGCCGGGCCAATCAATCAGCAGACGTTAAAGTTTTTCTTTTTATCGAGTGAATCGGGAAAAATCAAGCGCAAAATGGACGGATCGGTCATCCGCCGGGTCCATCCGGGGACTTTGGCCTCAGGTGGACGAGAAACTCCCGGTTTCCCTTGGGCCCCTGGATCGGCGACGGAATCCGCCCGAGGCAGCCGAGCCCCGATTCCTCGAAAAACCGCCCCAACTGGTCCAGCACCGCCTCGTGGAGGGCCGGGTCCCGGACGACTCCGCCCTTGCCCACCCGGCCCCGACCCACCTCGAACTGAGGCTTGATCAGGGCGACGATCTCCCCTTCCGGCAGGAGAAACGGCCGAGCGGCCGGGATAACGATCTTCAGCGAAATAAAGGATACATCGACGGTGATCAGATCGACCCGCTCGGGGAGCGCATCCGGGGCCATCTGACGGATGTTGGTCCGCTCGATGGGGATCACCCGCCGGTCCTGCCTCAAAGGCCAGGCCAGTTGGCCGTAGCCGACATCCACCGCGTAAACCCGCTCGGCGCCCTTTTGAAGCAGGCAGTCGGTAAAACCGCCGGTGGATGCCCCCACGTCGAGGCAGACCCGGCCGGCCGGATCGATCCCAAAGGCCGCTATGGCCGCCGCAAGCTTCAGTCCCCCCCGGCTCACGTAAGGGAGGTCCTCGCCGAGGACCGCCACCGCCGCATCGGGTGGCACCGCCCGGCCGGCCTTGTCAGCCAACTGGCCGTTCACCCGGACCCGGCCGGCCAGGATCAAGGCCCTCGCCCGCTCCCGGCCGCCGGCAAGCCCCCGCTCCACCAGCGTCAGGTCGAGCCGCCGCCCCCTGGCCATGCCTCACCATCTTCCATCAACCGTCGGGCGGCCGCGACGATGCCGGAAGCGTCGAGGCCGTATTGGGACAACAGAGCCCCCTGGGGGCCGTGGGGGACAAAGACGTCCGGAATGCCCAGGCGGGAAACCCGGACCCCGGTCAACCCGGCATCGGACAGGCATTCGAGCACGGCGCCGCCGAATCCGCCGGCCAGGACATTCTCCTCCACGGTCAGAATCCTGGGGATTCGCGCCGCCAGGGACCGGATTCTTGCACTGTCGAGCGGCTTGACAAACCGGGCGTCCACCACGGCGGCGCTGATTCCCTCATCGGCCAGGCGCCGGTGAGCCTCCAGGGCGGCGGCCACCGGCCGGCCGACGGCCAGGATCAGGAGGTCGTCCCCTTCCCGGAGCGCCTCGGCCTCGCCAATGGGCAGAGGCTCAGCCGTCGGGGTCAAAGGGACGCCGACCCCGGCCCCCCGGGGATATCGGAAGGCGATGGGGCCGTCGTGATCAAGCGCGGTGGCGAGCATCCGCCGGAGCTCGTTTTCGTCCCGAGGCGCCATGACAACCATGTTGGGGAGACTCCGGAGATAGGACAGGTCAAAGAGGCCATGGTGGGTGGGACCGTCCTCACCGACGATCCCCCCCCGATCCACCGCGAAGATCACGGGAAGCGCCTCGATGCAGACGTCATGAAGAACCTGGTCGTAGGCCCGTTGAAGAAAGGTGGAATAGATGGCCACCACCGGCCGGAACCCCTCGGCCGCCAGCCCGGCGGCAAAGGTGACCCCGTGCTGCTCGGCGATGCCCACGTCGAAGAACCGGTCCGGATAGGTCTCGGCAAACCGCGTCAGGCCGGTTCCTTCGGGCATGGCGGCGGTCACCGCCACCAGCCGCCGGTGCTCGGCGGCCATCTCGACCATGGCGTTGCCAAAGACCTCGGTATAGGCGGGCACGCTGCTCCCCGGGCCGATGCAGTCGCCGCTCTCCACTTCGAAGCACCCCACCCCGTGGTAGAAGACCGGGTTTTTCTCGGCATGGGGGTACCCCTTACCCTTGGTGGTGGTGACGTGCAACAGCACCGGCTCGTTTTTGGACCGGATGTTTTCGAGGATGTCCACGAGGTGGCTGAGCCGGTGACCGTCGATGGGGCCGAAATACTCGAAGTTGAAGGCTTCGAAGAGCATCCCCGGCGTGACAAAGGTCTTGAAGGACTCCTCGGTCCGCTTGGCGATCTTGTAAACGTCATCCCCGATCCTCGGGAGGGATTTGAGAAAGGACCCCAGCTCCGTGCGAAAGTCCTGAAGCCGCCGGGCCGACAGGGTCCGGCTCAAAAACGAGGAGAGGGCCCCGACGTTTTTGGAGATGGACATGTCGTTGCTGTTCAGGATGACGATCAGGTCCTTCTGGGTATCGCCGGCCTGGTTGAGCCCTTCGTAGGCGAGGCCCGCCGTCATGGACCCGTCTCCGATGACGGCGATGACCTTGGATGGGTCCTCCTTCAGGCTCTTGGCACAGGCCATGCCCAACCCGGCCGAAATCGATGTGCTGCTGTGGCCCGTGGTGAAGGCGTCATAGGGGCTCTCGCTCCGCCGGGTAAACCCGCTCAGGCCGTTCTGCATCCGAAGGGTTGCAAACTGGTCCCGCCGGCCGGTGAGAATTTTGTGGGCGTAAGCCTGATGTCCCACGTCCCAGATGATCTGGTCCCGGGGCGCATCAAACACCCAATGGATGGCAATGGCCAGCTCCACGGCCCCCAGGCTGGATGCCAGGTGGCCGCCGTTTTTGGATACCACGTCAACGATCATCCGGCGAATCTCCTCGGCCAGCCCCCGCAGCTCAGCCAGGGACAGCCGTTTCAAATCGGTCGGTGAATCGATGTTCTCGAGTAGGCTCAAGGTCGGTGAAGCTCCTTTTTCCCTCGGGTCGCGGTCAACGGTTGCGTTCGATCACGTAGGCGGCGATGGCCCGGAGCGGCTCGGCCCGATCATCAAGGTCGGAAATGGCCGAAACCGCCTCGGTCACCAGGTCCCGAGCCGCCTGGCGAGCGGCCGGGAGGCCCAGCAGGGCCGGGTAGGTGCTCTTGTGCCTTCGGGCATCACTGCCCACGGCCTTGCCCAACCGGTCCGGATCGCCGTCCACATTAAGGAGGTCGTCGGTGACCTGAAAGGCCAGGCCAATCCGGCCGGCATACCGGTCGAGGGCCCGTCGATCGGTTTCCGAAGCTCCGGCCAGCACAGCTCCGGTCTCCACGGATGCCCGGATCATCGCCCCTGTTTTAAGCGCATGGAGGGCCTCCAGGCCGGCCCGATCCACCTGTTGGCCTTCGGCGGCCATATCCCGCATCTGCCCCTCGATCATCCCGGACGGCCCGGCGGCGGCCGCGATCCGCCGGATCACCCTCAAAGCCAGGCCGGGGGACGCCGGAAGGTCGGCCAGGACCTCGAACGCCAGGGTCAGGAGGGCATCTCCGGCCAGAACGGCGGTGGCCTCGTCAAAGGCCACATGGCAGGTGGGGAGGCCCCGGCGGACCGCGTCGTCATCCATGGCCGGGAGGTCGTCGTGGATGAGCGAATAGGTGTGGATCATCTCGATGGCGCACCCGGCCCGCAGGACCGAGTCATCGGCAGTCCCGGCCACCGCTTCGGCCGCCGCCAGGCAGAGGATCGGGCGGAGCCGCTTGCCGCCGGCCATCAGGCAATGGCGCATGGCCGCCCCTAATCGGGTGTCGATCCCGGCGGTCAAGCGCTCCAGCTCGGCATTGATCCGCCCCGCCCACTCAACCCGATAATCGCTCAGGGAAAACAATCGGGCTTATTCCGCCGTCGATGGAAAGGGCGATTCGTGAGCCACGCCGGTTTCGTCTTCCAGGAGAACCGTAATCCGCTTTTCGGTCTCATCGAGGGTTTTCGCGCAGTATTTTGACAGCCGAATCCCCTCTTCGAACCGTTTCAGGGCGTCTTCCAAAGCCAGCTCGCCGGTTTCCAAGGCCGACACGATGGCCTCGAGGGCCGCCAGGGCTTCCTCATAAGTCTGTTTTTTCTTCGTCATCCGTCACGCTCTCCACCCGGCAGGTCAGTGATCCCTTCCACAATATCAGCTCCACGGCCGCCTCCGGCTCTACCACCGTCGCATCCCGGATGACCCGCCTCCCCGGCAGCTCCCGGGCAATGCTGTAACCGCGCTTCAGAATGGCGGTGGGGCTCAGCGACTGAAGGCGGTCCAATCGCCATTGCAGCCGTTCCCGCTCCCGATCCAGCCTCGCCGTCATCCCTCGATTCAGCCGGGAGGTGACATCATCGAGGCGGAGCCGCATCTCCTCCACCCGCTTCCGGGGGTGGACCAGCCGACGGGAGACATCGGCAAGCCGTTGCCGATGGCGCTCGATGGTTCGCTGACACCCGGTTGACAGCGCCAGGGTCAGCCGGGCGACCTCCCGGCTCAGGTCGGCCTTTCGAGGCACGGCCAGCTCGGCCGCCGCCGATGGGGTCGGGGCCCGGAGATCGGCCACAAAGTCCGCGATGGTCACGTCGGTCTCATGGCCCACCGCCGAAATCACCGGAACCGTCGAAGCGAAGATGGTACGGGCCACCGCCTCCGAATTGAAGGGCATCAGGTCCTCGATCGATCCCCCGCCCCGGCAGACAATGAGGACATCGGCATCCAGACGCTCGTTGGCCAGCATCAAGGCCCGGACGATCTCGGCATCAGCCCCCTCACCCTGAACCCGGACCGGATAGATGATCACCGGGATGTTGGCAAACCGCCGCCCGATCACGTTCAAAACATCATGGACCGCCGCTCCCGTCCGGGAAGTGATCACGCCCACCCGGCGGGGGAGCCTGGGGATGGGCCGCTTTCGCTCCGGGTCGAAAAGCCCCTCGGCCGACAGCTTCCGCTTGAGCTGCTCGAAAGCCACCTGAAGCGCGCCCACGCCCCTGGGCTCCAGGTACTCGAAAATCACCTGATAATTTCCCCGGGG
>CAYNGG010000106.1:0-2117 GCA_964396575.1 uncultured Desulfobacteraceae bacterium
CTGCTGGACGGGCTGGGCGCGGCTCTGGCGGGGACCCAGACGCCGGTGAGCCGGCTCATGGCCCGGTTTTCCGCATCCCAGATGACCGGCGACGAGGCCACGGTCCTGGCGACCGGCGGGCGGGCGTCGGCCGTGGGCGCGGCCCTGGCCAACGGGTTTGCCGGCAACGCCTTCGACATCGACGACGGCTACCGCCGGGTCAAGGGCCATCCCGGGGCCTGTGTTCTGCCGGCGATCCTGGCCGCGTCTGAGCTGGCCGCGCCGGTGTCGGGGAAAGCGTTCCTGACGGCTCTGGTGGTGGGCTACGAGCTGGGGATCCGGGCGGGGATGATCCGACACGCCCTTTACCCGGTTTACCACGCATCGGGCTCCTGGGGGGCGATGGCCGGGGCGGGAGCCGCCGGTCGCCTTCTGGGGCTGTCCGCTGATGCGCTCCGCCACGCCATCGGAGCGGCCGAATACCACGCGCCCATCGCTCCGATGATGAAAGGGATCGCCGCGCCGTCCATGGTCAAAGACGGCATCGGGTGGGGGGCCATGGTGGCGGTGGCTTCGGCCCGCCTGGCCGCCGACGGGTTCACGGGAATCGACCCGCTCTTTGACGAGGCCCCCGAGCCCGACTGGATTCTGGGCCTGGGGACCGATTACGAGATCCTGAACCTCTACTTCAAGCCCTACGCGGCCTGCCGATGGGCTCAACCGGCCGTGGACGGGGCTTTACTCGTGATGCGGCAACACGGTCTGGCCCCGGCGGAGATCGCCCGGATCGAGGTGGCGACCTTCTCGGCCGCCGCCGCCCTGAGCCGGACCCCGCCGTCCGACACCGAGGCGGCCCAGTACAATATGGCCTTTCCCATTGCCGCCGCCCTCATCGATGGCGCGGTAGGCCCCCGGCAGGTGCTTCCGCCCCGGCTCTTTGACCCGGATCTCCGGGAGATGATGGCGCGGGTGACGGTGAGCCTCTCTCCGGCTTTCGAGGCGGCGTTTCCCGAAAAGACCTATGCGGAGGTAACCCTGGAGACGGTTGACGGCCGACGTCTGAATTCGGGCCGGATGGAGGCCCGCTGGGAGCCGCCCGACACCCTGCCCGATGACGACGCCCTGATGGAAAAATTCCGGGAGCTTGTGGGGCCGGTTCGGGGGGAGCGGACGGCGGCGGAGCTGATCGATCGGATTTTCAACCTGGATCTGGCCGCCGATGTGGACGGACTTATAGCGGCCTGTCTGCCCCGGATGGCGGATTAGCGCATGGCCTCCCGGAGATCGGCTTCTTTTACTTTGGTTCCTTTGAGGGTGGCCCCCCGGAAGTCGGTCCCTCGGAGATAGGCCCCGGTGAGGTCGGCGCCGGTGAGATCGGCATTCTGGAAGACCGCTCCCTCCAGATTGGCGCCGGTCAGGTTCGCCCCCTTGAGGCTCGCCCCGTAAAGGTAGGCCCCGTTCAGGTCCGCCCGGCTCAGGTCGGCGTCCGTCAGATTCGCCCAGTAGAGGTCGGCGCCCTTGAGGACGGCTCCCTTGAGGGTGGCGCCGGTGAGATCGGTATTTTTGAGCCCGGTGCCCGGCCCGTAGGCATTGGTGAGGTCGGCTCCCTTGAGGCTGGCGCGGAGAAAATTGGCCTGGTAGAGGTTGGCGGACCGCAGGGAGGCGCCGTCCATCGCCGCCCCTTTCAGATAGGCGGCCTTGAGGTTCGCGCCGGTGAGGTCGGCGTCGGTAAAGTCGGCCTCGATCAGGTAGGCGATTTCGAGGTCCGCGTCTTTGAGGCTGGCTCCCCGGAACCGGGACTGAAAGGAGCGCAGGGCCTTGAGCTTGGCCCCGTCCAGGTCGGCCCCGGAAAAGTCGGTCTGTTTGAAGCTCGACCGGCTCAGGTCGATCCCCGGCCGGGAGATCCCGGTGAAATCGCAGCCGATGCATGACGATTCGGGCCCCTTGAGCTGGTCGAGGTCCGCCGGGTCAAAGGCCGATGCCGGCGGCGATCCCAGCAAAACGATGAGGAGCGCCAGGGCCGCGGCCGGATAGCTCCTGAATGAGCGCATCTCCGAAGTCCCCTCGCAAAAACATTGGTGAGTTTGGTATTGTCAACCGGAGACGGGTCTGGTACCAAGTTCCGGTTTGACGGCACC
>CAYNGG010000106.1:2217-11170 GCA_964396575.1 uncultured Desulfobacteraceae bacterium
CTGGTACCAAGTTCCGGTTTGACGGCACCACGGCCGTCTGTATATCGGTTTTCAGACCCGAAGGCAACCCCGCCCGGCCGTGGGCGGCGGGGGAACGGGAAAGGGATGTCATGTGCGGGATCGTGGGATACTTTGGCGGTGCGGGCAACAACCTGACCCGGATTCTCACCGCTATGTCGGCCATCATTTACCGGGCTCCGGACAGCACCGGTGTCGGGCTCTTCGGCGACGACCTCGAGCCCATGCGGGCCCGCAAGTCGGTCGGGTCGGTTGCCCGGCTTGCATCCGCGCTCCTGACGGCCGCGGCCTATCCGGACCAGCCGGGAAAGCTGGCCGGGATCTGGAACCCGGCCGCCGATGACATCGAGGCCCATCAAGATCGCCAGCGCCGGGTTCTCGCATTCGAGGGGTTTTCGGTCGAAGACGGATCGGCGGGCGCCGTCGAGCCCCCCGTCTTCGACGCTCTGACGGGCGCAAACGGCGTGCCGGAGGTTCGGATGGCGCCGGGGACCGCCGGTCGGCCGGGCCCCATGGAGACGTTTGCCATCCGGTCCCGTCGGGACCTCCGGTCGGCCATCGACGAGCTCACCGTTCGTTACGACCTCTCCGCCGTGGTGATCCGCGCCCTCATCCGGGACGCCCTGAGCCGGACCCTTGCCGACGCCCGAACGGACGGGGGCCTCGAGGTGAGTCCGGACGATGTTCTGGCGGCCTTTGACGCCCTGTTCGACAGCGTCTTCGTGGGTGAGCGGGGCCCCAAGCCCCTCCGCCTCGACTACGGCTGGTCCCAGCGGAACCCTTATGCTCAGCGGTACCTCTGGCGATTTCTCGGCCGGACCCCGATTCAGGTGCCCCAGGACTACGACCGGGACGGGGTCCGCTGCCTCTTCCGGCTCCTGGATTCGGCCCTCTTGTGCCGGCTGGCCCTGGACCCCCGGCGTCACGAGGCCCTCCAGCGGACCCTCGAATCCCTCTGGCCCGAAGCCAAACGTATCCCGAACACCGACTGGCGGACCCTTTATTGGGCGGAAAAGGGAGCAAATGTTTACGGATGGGCCGCCGCCGCCGTCCTGACTTACCTCCGCCGGACGGAGCTGCCCGACGGGGCCGCGGCCCCCGACCCGTCCCCGGCCACGCCATGGCGTGGCCGGACCGACCCCGTTCATCTCCGGTTTTTCGCCCAGCCCATTTTGGCTCATGGCCGCTGGGCGCTCCAGTCCCCCGTGACCCTCGAAAACGCTCACCCCCACCTCGACCGGGCGGGGCACCGGGCCGTGGTGATCAACGGCCAGTTCAACGGCGAGGTGGAAGCCCGGACCCGGGAGCTCCTCGAAGGCGTCGGACTCGGGCCGTTCCGGAGCGAAAATTCCACCGAATACTTCGCCCTCCTCTGGGGCTACTACTACGAATGCCTCGAGGGGGAACGGAAGCGGTTTTCGGAGATCCGGTCCCAGCTTGACGCCGGTTTGACGGGGTTTCACATCGGCAGCCAGTCCATCGATTATTATGTTTACGAAAAGGTCCGGGACAAGACCCCGGTCGAGATCGACGAGATGGCTTTTCTGGAGACGGTCCGGAAGATGTACCGGGGCGGCGGACAGATCGCGGTGGCCGGGCTGTCGCTTCACTCCCCCCGCCGGTTCTACGTGGCCTGCCACAACCGCCCGGCCTTCGTGGTTTACCGGCCCGACGGGGACGACTACATGGTGGTCTCGGACATCAACGCCGCCCTGGGACTCTTCCCCCAGTCCCTCGTCCACAGCCGGATGGTTGACATCCACCGGCAGGAGCGGGACAAGGATGCCGCCGTGGCGGCCCTCCGGGACAAGGGAGCATCGGTGGAGGAGGTGGACGCCTGCAAGGCGAGCCACGAGGCCGAAATCGACGCGCTCCTTTCGCCATTCAAGGTTCGGGTGCTCCCCCTGGACGGCGCGGAGATTTTCTGTCGGATCGAGACGGTCCTGGAGGGCGGGGTTCCCCTGCGGCGGGTGGCCATCACCGATTTTGCCGGAGACCCGCTTCCCGACATCGCCGATTTCGAGACGACTCTGAACCCGGCTCAGGTCCGGAAAGGGGTTTACGGGAGCTTTTTCGAGACTCATCTGGCTGAGATCCCCGACCGGCTCCGGGATCAGATTCGCTTCTATCTGCCCGGCCCGGACCCGCTGCCCCGGCTTGATCTCCGGGAGCGGGCCTTCCGCCGGCGGTTCGGCCCCGGCCTGGCATCCCTCAAGCGGGTCATCTTCGCCGGGATGGGCAGCGCTCACCACGTCGGCCGGATGATCCGGGGCGCGGTCCTCGGACTCCTGCCCGAGGTCGAGGTCCTGGCGATCCAGCCGGTGGCCATCGGGGACATCCGCCGTGAGGTGGTCCCCGAGCGGGACCTGGTGGTTCTGACGAGCTGGTCCGCCACCACCGCCGACATGGTCCAGCTCGCCGCCGATCTCAAGGAACGGGGGGTGCTGATGGTGGGGATCACCGAGAAGGTCTTCGCCGACATGGCGCTTATCACCGAAGCCAGCGGCGGGGTGATTCCGGCCATGAGCGGCGAGGAGGTCACCATCTCGGGAATCAAATCCATTGCCTGCATGGCCTTTGCCGGGCTTCTCCTGGGAACCTGGCTGGCCGGCCGGCTGGGCCGGGAAGCGGCCGCCGAAACCCTCATCGAGGAGATGCGGGCTCTCCCCGACGTCCTTTCCGGGATGCTCGAAGAGGAGGCATTGAAAGTCTTTTCCGACACCCTGGCGATCCGCTCCGCCCGGAGCCACGCTTGTGTCTTCATCGGCTCCCTCCACTTAACGGGGACCTGCCGGGAGGCGGCACTCAAGCTGGAAGAAAACGCCTGCACCGCCGTGGCCCGGCCCATGGATTACCGGGATTTTGCCTACTATAACCTGGCGCCCGATCCTGACCGGCAGCTCGTGGTGGTGGGGGCCACCGACGAGGATCGCCTCCCCGAGGCCATGAGCGTGATGAAACGGCTCTTTATCGCCGGTGTCCCCTTTGCCGCTCTGACCTACGAGCACGATTACGTCCCGGAGATCCAGTTCTACAGCCAGGACCAGTGCTATTTGCTCCCCAAGGTCAGCGACTCGCTCCAGCCCCTGGCCGACCTCATTTTTTACTACGACTTTGCCTTCCGCTACGCCCGGGCCCACGGCCGGGGCCCCGGGGACGTGCCCCGGAACCGCGCCAAATCGGTGACCGCCGGCCGGAGCCGGCCCCACGAGCGCCGGAGTCCCCGGCGATGGCTGCTGGACCTCGAGCGGGAGCTATCGGCCTGGCCCGCCCCGTCGGCCGCTCCGGACCCGGAGGTTGAAACCGCCTGGGAGCGGGCGGCCACGGCCGACTGGGAGCGGATCTACCATCGCCAAATCCGGACCCTCGGGGAGCTGCTCCGGGAGCCGGACCCTTTGTCCCGGCTGATCCCCGAGACCTTCCGGGACCCCGCCCGCCTGAAGGGAATGCTCTTCGGGGCCGGGGCCGGGGAGACGGAGGTGGTCTTTGTGCCCTTTGACCGGCCGGCGGCTTCCGCGGCCCGGCATCTGGCCGCCCGCTGGGGCCGTTTCCTGGAAGGCCCCGTCCGGGTGGCCCCGCCCGGCGAGCCGCTGCCTCATGCCGACGAAGAGGACACTCTCCTGATTTTCCTGGCGGTCCGGGAGGTGGCCTCGACGACCCTGCTCCAGCGAATTCGGGAGAGCGCCGGGGCCTGTCTCTGGCTCGGCCCCCAAATTCCGGAGATGGCGGTCCGGATCTTCCGAAGATCCATGGGCTGCCATGTTTTCGACCCCCAGGTCGCCGCCTTTATCGAGCCCGAGCTGCTCTACGCCGGGATCAGCCTGCTGTTTATCGAAGCATTTCGGGAGGCGGACCCGGTTCGGGCGGCGATCCTGGATACGGCCTTCGAGCGGACCGCCGAGGTGGTGGGGGCGATCCTCGAAAG
The DNA here is from genome assembly GCA_964396575.1 of uncultured Desulfobacteraceae bacterium. Lineage (GTDB taxonomy): Bacteria > Desulfobacterota > Desulfobacteria > Desulfobacterales > JAABSP01 > CAYNGG01. The sequence goes on from CAYNGG010000106.1 coordinate 6,161, forward strand.
CACGGACTTCCGAACGGCCATCAAGACCGCCATGGCCGACGACCGTCGGTACGGGACCGCCTTTGTCCTCACCCCGCCCGACGGGGCTGGCGAGGCTCTGATGGAGCGTTTCGACGCCGGCGGAATCCTGGCGCTCCAGGCCCATCTCTACGGTGAATCGGCCCACGGCCCCCTGGCCACGGTGGATGACCGGGTTGACGAGAAATACGTCAGGCTCCGGCGGCGGAGCCGGATGGTCGGGCGGCACGGGGAGGAGCTTGTCAGCAGTTGGGAGACGACTCATCTGGCGGGGGAGTCTGTGGATGCCTTTCTGGCCCGGTCCCCGACCGACCTCCCGCCTCGCCCCGGCAATCCCTTTTTCGCCGAAAATGCCTGGTATCTGCCCGTGCTCGAGCCCGACTACGACACCGACGCGGATAATCTGATCCTCATGGACGCCACCGCCCGGGACCACCTGGCCGACGTTCTGGACGAGCTGGCCACCTTCGGCTGCCGGTTTGCCCGGATGACGGTCCTCACCCAGGCCGGCTTTCGCAACGGGCCGGAGATCCGGGCCATGGCCAAGTTTCCGGTGAGCCATTTTCTCTTTCTCCCCGCCCCGGACGGCGGGGGCCGGCCCGTGCCCGACCTGCTGCTCCCCTTTGCTCTGGGGCCGGCCGGGATGGCCATTGCCGCCGCCGCGGCCGATGTCCGGGGGATCGAGCTGACCCCGGCCACCCCCGAGGCCGCCATGGAGCGGGCTTTCGGAATCCTCGGGAAGACGATGATGCGGCACCGGATCGACATCCAGTACCTGGACCATCGGCTCATCGAGTCCCTCCGGAATCTCGCCCCGCTCATCTCGGAGATCGAGGGCGTGGCCCGGTACACTGTTCGGGTTATCGAGACCGAAGCCGATCTCAAACGGATGATCGACGACGGAAGGCTCTACAGCCCCGAAGAGACCCTTCAGCGGTTCCGGATGCAGGCCCCCGCCGGCGCCTTCTACCTGCTCCATCCTGAGCGGGAGGGCTTTGAGGGCCGTGCCCGGTTTCTGGCGGACGAGAGCTTTCAGACCGGCGAGTGGGACCTCTGGGGCGAGCCCTACGGCAACGCCTGGAAGGTCCTTACCCACCGGATTCCCGGCATCCAGGAAGGGGCCGATAACCTCCCGATCCTGATGATCCCCCTGGTGGACGCCGACCAGAAGACCGGCTGGCTCTTCTATCTCCACGTCCACTATCGGGAGTGGGACCACGATGCGCCGGTGGGGCCACAGATCGAGACCACCGTCCGGGCGCTGGGCCAGGGAATCCGGTTCCAGAACTACATCTCCCCCCGGTACCTCAAGATCGCCAGCCGGTTCAACGAAGAGATGGTTCCCCAGGGCCACACCTGGGACGACCGGCTCCTGGTCCTCGTCCGGCGGCGGCTCCTGTTTCAGAAGGGGAGCAGCTTTCTGGCCGGCCTTTTGGCCCGTCGGCTGGCGGCGCTCCTCGGCCTCAAGCGACGCGACGGAATCCCGGTGACACTCGATGCCGTTACCGGGGCCATCGACCATGTCTGGCCCTCGCTGGAACGGATCGAGTCGGAGCCCGACGCCCGGCGGTGGGGAATCCTGTTCGATGCATTGACAAAAATCTTGATTTTGGAGCCCAATCCATCTAATCATACAGGGGAAGGCACCGATGCGTAGCCACGTCTCGGCGTGGGAAAGGAGGAGGCCGCCATGCTGGTTCACACCGTTTTGTTCCGGCTCAAAGATGACCTGACCGAGGACCAGATCCAGAAATTCCGCGCGGGGCTGGAGAATCTCCGGAGCATCGTCTATGTCAAGGCCGTCTATGTGGGCACGCCGGCGGAGACCGGGGACCGGCCGCAGATCGACAAATCCTATACCGTGGGGATGACGGCCGTGTTTAACAACATGAAGGATCACGACTCCTATCAGACTCACCCGAAGCATAAAAAGTTTTTGAGCGACTTTAACGCCTATTGGACCGACATCCGGATTTACGACTTCGGGTGATGGGACCGTCCCATGATCACTTTCGCCGGCCCCCACCCACTGACTTTCGACGAGGCATGGCCATGATTCAGAAAACCCTCGCCGCCTGGCTGCTGGCCCTTGTGCTCCTGTTTGGGATCGGGGGCTGCGGCGACTCAGACGGATACACGGAGCCCTCCGATGACGACACCTTTCCGGGGACGACCTTCAACGGGAGCGGAACCGGAGACGGCTTTTCGGAGCCATTTTACGTGGCCGGCGGCAATATTCAGTTCCAGGTAACCCACGGCGACGACACCCGGTTCGCGGTCCACATCATCCGCCAGTCCACGGGCGAGGTGATCGACTCCATCGTCTATATGAACGCCGTGACCGATGCGACGGTGGTCAAATGGTTCGCCACGGCCGGGGATTACCGCCTGGAGATCGACACCGACGCGGGCAGCTCCTGGCAGGTGAGCGTCACCGGAAACATCCAGACCTATGCCAATCCGTTCCCCGGCAGCGGGGAATTCGACGAGCCGGACCTGACCTGATCTCGGGGCACGCCGCCCCACCAAACATCCGGCACAAGGGGATCGTATCACCATGACCGACAAATCGAGCGGGCCGCCGAGCCATTTCATCCGAAACATCATCGAAGCGGACAACGCCTCCGGAAAGCACGACGGCCGGGTGGCCACCCGGTTTCCCCCGGAGCCCAACGGCTACCTCCACATCGGGCACGCCAAGTCCATCTGCCTCAACTTCGGCCTGGCGGCCGAATTCGGCGGCCGGTGCAACCTCCGGTTCGACGACACCAATCCGACCAAAGAAGAGGTGGAGTACGTCGATTCCATCAAGGAAGACGTCCACTGGCTCGGGTTCGACTGGGAAGGCCGGGAGTATTACGCCTCCGACTACTTCGACTCGCTCTCCGACTACGCCGTCGCCCTTATCGAAAAGGGCCGGGCCTACGTGGACAGCCTGTCGGCCGAAGAGATCCGGGCTCACCGGGGGACCCTTACCGAGCCAGGAAAAAACAGCCCCTACCGGGACCGGCCGGTGGCCGAAAACCTCGACATCTTCAAACGAATGCGGGCCGGGGAGTTTCCCGACGGAACCCACGTCCTTAGGGCCAAAATCGACATGGCGGCCCCCAACATCGTCATGCGGGACCCGACCCTCTACCGAATCCGCAAGGTCCCCCACCATCGGACCGGGGACAAGTGGTGCATCTACCCGATGTACGACTACACCCATTGCCTCTCCGACTCCATCGAGGGAATCACCCACTCCTTATGCACTCTGGAGTTCGAAAACAACCGGGAGCTCTACGACTGGGTCCTCGACACCCTCGAGGTCTATCACCCCCGGCAGATCGAGTTCGCCCGGCTCAACCTGAGCTTCACCGTCCTGAGCAAGCGGAAGCTCATCCGGCTGGTGGAAGAAGGCCATGTGGACGGCTGGGACGACCCCCGGATGCCCACCATCCAGGGTTTCCGCCGGCGGGGCTACACCCCCGAGGCGATCCGGACCTTCTGCGACCGGATCGGCGTGGCCAAGCGGGATTCGGTGGTGGACCTGGCTCTCCTCGAGTATTGTCTCCGCGAAGACCTCAACCGTCGGGCCCCCCGGGTCATGGGTGTGTTGCGGCCCCTGAAGGTCGTGATTGAAAACTACCCCGAGGGCCAGACCGAGCAGCTCGACGCCGTGAACAACCCCGAGGACCCGGCCGCCGGCATCCGCCAGGTCCCCTTTTCCCGGGAGCTTTTCATCGAGCGGGACGATTTCATGGAAAACCCGCCCAAGAAGTTCTTCCGGCTTGCCCCAGGCCGGGAGGTCCGCCTGCGGTACGCCTATTTCATCACCTGCACCGACGTGATCCGGGACGCCGACGGCGAAATCACCGAGCTCCGCTGCACCTATGACCCGGCCACCCGAGGCGGCGACTCCCCGGACGGCCGGAAGGTCAAGGCCACGCTCCACTGGGTCTCGGCGGCCCATGCGATCCCCGCCGTGGTCCGGCTCTACGACCGGCTCTTCAACCACCCGACCCCCGGGGCTGGCAAGTCCGATTTCATCGCCCACCTTAACCCCGACTCCCTCGAGGTCCTCACCGACTCCAAGGTCGAGCCCTCCCTGGCCGGAGCCGCCCCTGAAACCCGGCTCCAGCTCGAACGGCTCGGCTACTTCTGCGTCGATCGCCGGGACGCCACCCCGGACCGGCTCGTCCTGAACCGGACGGTCACCCTCCGCGACCAATGGGCCAAGATCGCCAGGCAATTGGGGGGCTGATTTTCCGGAGCCCGTCATTCCCGTAGGGGCGGCCCTTGCGGCCGCCCTGAATGGTAGGGGCGGCCCTTATAAAGTAAGACCTCCGAGGTTTCCAAAACTTTGGAAACCTCGGAGGTCTAATCCGGCCGGTCGCCTACGTGTTCGGGCCGCACTGGCGTGCGGCGCTCCCAGGGGTGCCGACCGCAACGCGGTCCGGCCGCCGGCCCTGGATTGAACGGGCGTCAAATCCGGAATCTGGCCGCCGCTGACATCCCGGAAATCGTCCCGGGCTGAATTGGGGTTGAGTGAACCTCAGATGATCGTTAAACGTGGAAGCGGCGTCACGCCGCTGGTGCCGGACGCCCGCTCAATTAAGGATAACCGTCAGCTTCCAGAGGGCGGAACCGGATGGCTCAGTCAACGGGATCGACGACGAGCAGTCCGTGCCATTGGGCCAGCCGCCGGAGCACGATTTCGGCGTCGGTGGGGGAATTTGCTCGGGGACCGCTGGTATTCAAGGCGTGGACCACGGCGCCTGCCCGGGTGCGCAATTCCACGCGCCCGGGGGTCCGGGTGACCCGGACCTCGTGTCCGGTCAGAAAAACCGGCTCATCCTTATGTTGCGGGAATCCTCGCACTCCATATTGATGCATGATGGCTCTCCTTGGCTTGGCTCGGGTCAAAGGCCGCCAGGCGCCGGGGGTCCGGAGGCCGACGGCCGTCGAAAAAGTCACAGGCCCGGTAGTACCGCAGATCCTCGACCCACC
>CAYNGG010000107.1:0-4822 GCA_964396575.1 uncultured Desulfobacteraceae bacterium
TAAAACCGAATCGACAGGCAGCTCAGCCCGCCGTCCATCTTTCTCGCCTCGCCCACCTCGACCTCGATGACCGGCCGGCCCCGGTCCCGGACCCGCTTTCGGGTCTCGGGAAAGCCGGCGGGCATTAGGAGCGTCCCGTTGACCCAGAGGGCATTGGCGGCATCGGCCTCGGCATCGGGGACCATCACCCGGTCGTAACCGGCAAATGCTTCGGCATCGGCAAAGGCTCCGGTCATCAGAAGGAGCCCGCCGCCGATGTGGCTCACTCCGGATTTGAGATGGAGACCGGCGCCGACGGGAACGATGGAAGCGGTCCGGCCGACTTCCCGTAGAGTTGCGGCGAGCTGCTCGGCCCCGGCCCGGTTCGTCCGGGCGGACTCACCGATGAAAACGTGTTGACCAACCATCATCACATCGCCGCCGTCGAGGGTCCCCGGCGGCTCGATATAGCGGAGCGGGCGATACCGGGCGAGGACCGGGGCCACCGTTTCGGTCTCCCCCCGCCGGGCTTCGGCCCCCGGCCGGGCAATGACGGCAAGGTCCGAGGTCACCACGGCGGTGTCTTCGACAAAGTGGGCGTCGGGATAGTCCGGAGCCGGGTCGAGGAGAATCGGGGTCAGGCCGAGGCCTTCGAGGGTCTCGACATAAACCCGGTGCTGGGCCGCCATGGCCTCGTAATCCGGCGGCTCACCGCCCGAGCGTGTGGTGATGCCCTCCCCGAAGGTCGGGGCCGGACGCCGGGCCAGGGCGTATTGAAACCGGTCCGGGTGGGGGGATGGGTCGGTCATCAGTTGTCTTTCCGTCAATCCATAAAAATGGGGAGCGGACCAGACTGGCCGCTCCCCGGTATCACTAATCCGTCACCGCGATGGCTTTAGCGCGCGCGGCCTTCCTGCCAAGCCTTGAGGAGCTCCTCATAGGGCACGGTCTTGCCCTGGGGCTTCTCGTTTTCCAGCTTGGGCTTGGGGGAGCCCGGCTGGCTCAGCCAGTATTCGGGGTCCTTTTTGGGGTTGAGCTTGGGTCCGAGGTCACCCTGAACACCGGCCCGCTCCAGCCGGGCCAGGACCTTGTCCTGAGCCTCGGCCAGGTTGTCCATGGCCTCCTGAGTCGTGGCCTCGCCGGTAAGGGCCTCGCCGATGTTCTGCCACCAGAGCTGAGCCAGCTTGGGGTAGTCCGGAACATTGGTCCCGGTGGGGGTCCAGGACACCCGGGCCGGACTCCGGTAGAACTCCACGAACCCGCCGAGCTTGGGGGCTACCTCGCCCATGGCCTCGGTCTGGAGGTCCGATTCGCGGATGGGGGTGAGGCCCACCATGGTTTTCTTAAGGGATGTGGTCTTGGCCACGGTGAACTGAGCATAGAGCCAGGCGGCTTTCTGCCGCTTAAGCGGGGTCGATTTCAGGAAGGTCCAGGAGCCGCAGTCCTGATACCCCAGCTTCATCCCCTCTTCCCAGTAAGGGCCATGGGGAGATGGGGCCATCCGCCATTTGGGATTGCCGTTTTCGTCCACCACCGGGGTGCCCGGCTTGGCCATGTCGGCGGTAAAAGCCGTGTACCAGAAGATCTGCTGGGCGATGTGACCCTGAGCCGGAACCGGACCCGACTCGTAGAAGGTCATGCCCAGGGCTTCGGGGGGAGCGTATTTTTCCAGCCATTCCATGTACTTCTTGAGGGCATAGACGGCCGCCGGGCCGTTGACCGCCCCGCCCCGGGCGACACTGGAGCCCACCGGGCGGTTGTTCTCGTCCACGCGGATGCCCCACTCGTCCACCGGCTTGCCGTTGGGCAGGCCCGTGTCACCGGTGCCGGCCATGGAAAGCCAGGCGTCGGTGAACCGCCACCCGAGATCAGGACTCTTCTTGCCGTAGTCCATGTGGCCGTAAACCCGGACCCCGTCGATGGTCTTGACCTTGTTGGTGAAGAAGTCGGCGATGTCCTCGTAAGCGGACCAGTTGATGGGCACGCCCAGCTCATAGCCGTAGATCTCCTTGAACTGCTTCCGGAGCTCCGGCCGCTGGAACCAGTCGTACCGGAACCAGTAGAGGTTGGCGAACTGCTGGTCGGGAAGCTGATAAACCTTGCCGTCGGGTCCGGTGGTAAACGACAGGCCGATAAAGTCATCAAGGTCCAGGGTCGGCGATGTGACATCCTTGCCGTCGCCCTCGATGAAATCGCTCAAGGGGACCACGAAGCCATACCGGGAATGAGTCCCGATGAGGTCCGAGTCGTTGACGTAGGCGTCGTAGATGTTCTGGCCCGACTGCATCTGAGTCTGGATCTTTTCGATAACGTCGCCTTCCTGGAGAAGGTCGTGGATCACCTTGATCCCGGTGATCTCCTCGAAGGCCTGGGTCATGGTCTTGGACTCGTACTCATGAGTGGTAATGGTCTCGGAGACCACCTTGATCTCCATGCCCCGGAAGGGCTCGGCCGCCTTGATGAACCATTCCATCTCCGCCATCTGGTCTTTCTTGGACAGGGATGAGGGGGTAAACTCCTCGTCGATCCACTTCTTGGCCGCGTCGGTGTACTCTGACGCCCATCCGGTCCCGCCGGCAATGACCAGGGCGATGGCCGCCGTCGCCGCCACCATCCAGGTCTTCCAGCTCTTGTGAGTGCCTCGCTTGCCCATACCGTCTCCTTTCATCCGTTTGAGTGTTGCGTCCATCGGCCCGCCCCGTCGCGACGTGGATTGTCCATCCCCGGCCTAGCCAAACCGCATGACCAGGGCCAGCCAGACCACGCACAACGGCAGGGCGAGCCACAGATTCCATTCCGTCAGCCCCATCCAGGCGATCACGATGTAGGCGTTGGTGAGCAGCCCGATGAAGAACCGATCTCCCCGGGTGGTGGAAAACGGGATCACGCCCCGTCGCTCCACCGTCGGAGAGGTGAGCTCCCAGATCGTCATCCCGGTGAGCATCAGGCCGATGACGATGAAAAAGCCCGCTGTTACCGGGGTCCAGGCCATCCATTCCAGGCTCATAAGGTCTCCCTACCTCGAATGCTAGACTTCCGAAGTTTCCAAAGCATTGAAAACCTCGGAGGTCTCTATTTCTCGTTTCCCCCGGCCCTTAGACCCGGCCGAGAGCAAACCCCTTGGCCATGTAGTTCCGGACGAACCAGATCACGATGGCCCCGGGGACCATGGTCAAGACACCCGCCGCCGCCAGCAGGCCCCAGTCCATCCCGGCCGCGCTGATGGTCCGGGTCATGGTGGCGGCAATGGGCTTGGCGTTGACGGTGGTCAACGTCCGGGCCAGCAGCAGCTCCACCCAACTGAACATGAAGCAGAAAAACGCGGTCACCCCGATCCCCGCCCGGACCAGCGGGATGAAAATGGTGATGAAAAACCGGGGAAAGGTGTGGCCGTCGATAAAGGCGGTCTCATCGATCTCCCGGGGAACCCCCGACATGAAGCCTTCCAGAATCCAGACCGCCAACGGAACATTGAAAAGGCAGTGGGCCAGGGCCACGGCGATGTGGGTGTCAAAGAGGCCCACCGTCTGATAAAACTGAAAAAACGGCAGAAGAAAGACCGCCGGCGGGGCCATCCGGTTGGTGAGAAGCCAGAAGAACATGTGCTTGTCGCCGAGAAAGGCATACCGGGAAAACCCGTAAGCCGCCGGAAGCGCCACCACCAGGCAGATCGCGGTGTTCATCAGGACGTACTGGATCGAGTTGAGGTACCCGTTGTACCAGGCCGGGTCGGTGAAGATCATCACGTAGTTGGCCCAGGTGAACTGGTCCGGGATGAGGTTAAACCCCCCGAGGATCTCACCGGTGGTCTTAAACGACATGTTCAGCAGCCAATAAATGGGCAGGAGCAGAAAGATGAAGTAGGCGATCAGCGCCAGTGTCCGGGGGCGAATCCTCATGGCGTCTCTCCTTTGCCAAGCCGGCTGATGACGATGAAGAAAATATAGGAAAACAGCAAGATGATCACAAAGTAGATGAGGGAAAAGGCGGCCGCCGGTCCCAGGTCGAACTGGCCCACCGCCATCTTGGTGAGAAACTGGCTCAAGAAGGTGGTGGAGTTCCCCGGCCCGCCGCCGGTGAGGACAAAGGGCTCGGTGTAGATCATAAACGAGTCCATGAACCGCAGCAGGAGGGCGATCAGAAGGACGCCCCGCATTTTCGGGAGCTGGATGTATCGGAAGACCGCCCACCGGGATGCCCCGTCGATCCGGGCGGCCTGATAGTAGGCGTCGGGGATGGCCTGAAGCCCGGCAAAGCAGAGGAGCACCACCAGCGGGGTCCAGTGCCAGACCTCCATGATCACCACCGTCAGCCAGGAATCAAAGGCACTGGCGGTGAAATTGTAGTCGATCCCGAGATTGTTGATGGTCACCCCCGCCAGCCCGATATCCGGCCGGCAGAAAATCACCCAGATGGTCCCCACCACGTTCCAGGGAATCAAGAGCGGGAGGGCCAGGAGGATCAGGCAGACCGAGACCTTCCAGCCCCGGGAAGGCATGGCCAGGGCAATGGCGATCCCCAGGGGGATCTCGATGAGCAGGACCGTGAAGGAAAAAACAAGCTGCCGCCAGAAGGCCTCGTGAATCCGGGGTTTCTGGAGAACATCCCGGAACCACTCGGTGCCCACGAAAATCCGCTGCCCCGGACCGAAGATGTCCTGGACGGAATAGTTGACGACGGTCATCAGGGGTATGATGGCTGAAAAAGCCACCACCAGAAAGACCGGCAGAATGAGAAACCAGGCCCTGTTGTCCGGCCATTTTTCCATGGCGCCGCTCCTTTAAATGCTGAAGTGTGAAAAGGTGCTCCAACCCACACTTCACGCTTTACATTTCACCCTTCA
>CAYNGG010000107.1:4922-11127 GCA_964396575.1 uncultured Desulfobacteraceae bacterium
AAAATCCGGATGTGCTCAGGCGGAAAATCGAGCCAGGCCCGGTCCTCGGGTACCGGCCGGCCCTCGGGAAGCCGGGCCCGGACGGTGTGACCGGCCAGGTCGGCGGTGAGGATCTTGTAGCTCCCCTGGTCCTCAACCAATCGGACCCGGGCCGGGAGGCCGCCGTTGCCCGGCTCGCCGCTCACCCCGATGTACATGGGCCGAATCCCCAGCTCGAGGGTCCCGGTCGCCTGTCCGGCCTGGACCGCCGCCTCGGGAGACAGGGGAATCCGGATATCGTCCACCACCGCCGTGCTCCCATCCAGAGTACAGGGCAGGAAGCTCATCCCCGGCGACCCGATGAAATAGCCCACAAACCGGTGGGCCGGCTCCTCGAAAAGCTCCTGGGGGGTTCCGATCTGGACGATCTCGCCCTCGTACATCACCACCACCCGGTCGGCAAAGGTGAGGGCCTCCACCTGGTCGTGAGTGACGTAGATCAGGGTGAGCTTGAGCTCCTCGTGGATCACCTTGAGCTTCCGGCGGAGCTGCCATTTCAGGTGAGGATCGATCACCGTCAGGGGCTCGTCAAAGAGGATGGCGGCCACGTCGGGCCGAACAAGGCCCCGGCCCAGGGAAATCTTCTGCTTGGCATCGGCCGCCAGCCCGGCCGCCTTTTTCTTCAAATGGGGAGTCAAGTCGAGGATTTCGGCCACCTCCCGGACCCGCTCATCGATGGCGGACGGCTCAAACCGCCGGTTTTTCAGCGGAAAGGCGAGGTTCTCATAGACGGTCATGGTGTCGTAGAGGACCGGGAACTGAAAGACCTGGGCGATGTTGCGCTGCTCGGGCGGCAGGTCAGTCACATCCCGGCCGTCATACAAGACCCGACCCCGGCTGGGGGTCAGCAGCCCCGAGATGATGTTGAGCAGAGTGGTCTTGCCGCATCCCGACGGGCCAAGCAGAGCATAGGCCCCGCCGTCATCCCAGGTGATATCCACCCGCTTGAGGGCCCATTCATCCTCGGGCTCGGGCCGTTCCAGGTAGCTGTGGGCGATCTCGTTCAGCTCGATTCGAGCCATCACGCGCTCCTATTGGCGCCGCCGCCGGAGGGACGACAGCTCCGGGGCGGCGGCCAGGTGTCCAGCGGCATTGTAAATGTAAAAACAGTCCGGATGAGTGAAAACCGTGATCTCGCCGCCCATCTTCCGGGAATGAATCCCGTCCTCCTGGATCACCAGCCGATCCCCGCCGTGGCGGACGTGGATAAAGGTCTCCGAGCCGTTAATTTCCGATAGCTCGACGGTGGCGGGAATCCGGAGATCGTCATCGCTTTCCGGGTGTAAAAAGAGGTGGCTCGCCCGGACCCCGAACAGGTAGTCGCCGGGGGCCAGCGCCGCCGATTCGGGCAGGGTTAGCCGGAGGTTCTCTCCGATCCGGCCGATCGATCCCTCGACGGTCCCCCGGAGAAAGTTGATGGGCGGATCGCTGAAGACCTCGGCCACCACCGGCGTGGTCGGGCGGTGATAGACATCAGCGGTGGAGCCGGTCTGGAGAATCCGCCCCTCGTGGATCACCGCGACCTCCCCGCCGATCATCAGGGCCTCGGCCGGCTCGGTGGTGGTGTAAACCACAATGGCCTCACGAGCCTTGAAGATCTCCTGAAGCTCCTCACGGAGCTCCTCGCGGAGCTTGTAGTCGAGATTGACCAGGGGCTCGTCGAGCAGCAGGAGCTTGGCGTCCTTGACCAAAGCCCGGGCAATGGCCGTCCGCTGCTGCTGGCCGCCGGAAAGCTCGGATGGCAGGCGGTTGAGCAAAGTGTCGATCCGGAGCATCTCAGCGGTCCGGCGGACCCGGCGGTCGATCTCGTCCCGGCCGTACCCGGCCAGACGAAGGGGGGAGGCGACGTTCTGGTAAACCGTGAGAGAGGGGTAGTTGATGAACTGCTGATAGACCATGGCGATCCCGCGCTTCCGGACCGACACGCCGGTGACATCCTGGCCGTCAACAAAGACCCGGCCCCGGGTGGGCCGGTCCAGGCCGGCCATGATCCGCAGCAGGGATGTCTTGCCGCCCAGAGTCCGGCCCAGCAGGACGTTTCGGGAGCCGGGCTCCAACGAGAGGTTGATGTCCGCGAGGTGGACCTCCCGCCCCACGGTCTTTCGAATGTTTTCCAGCTTCAGTCCCATCGCCGCTCTCCATGGTCGTTCGGCCGGTTCAGTGATCCGCCGGCGACATCCGCTTTTAATGAGCCAACTCTATAGCGAGCCACCGGCCGCGTTGTCAAGGATTTTTCGCATCCGAAAACCCATCCGACCACAAATGTCCGCTTTCGAAAACCCCGCCGGCTAATCGGCCCCGTCGGCCACGTAAACCCTTACACCGGCGGCCGACAGGATCTCCCGGAGCGGGGCCGGCGGGGTCCGGTCGGTGAAGAGGGCGTCGATCTCGTCGATCCCGCCCAGGCGGACCATGGCGTTCCGGCCGAGCTTGGTGTGATCAGCGGCCAGAAAGACCTTCCGGGAGTTGTCCATGATGGCCCGAGCCGCCCGGACCTCACGGTAGTCGAAGTCAAGGAGGGTCCCGTCGGCGTCGATCCCGCTGATCCCGATAATCCCGTAATCAACCTTGAACTGCCCGATGAAATCGACGGTGGCCTCGCCCACGATCCCGCCGTCCCGGTGCCGGATCAGGCCGCCGGCGACAATAACCTCGAAAGCCTCGTTCCGGCCCAGCATGGCGGCGACATTGAGGTTGTTGGTGATGATCCGGAGACCCCCGTGGCCGGATAACGCCCCGGCCACCGCCTCGGTGGTGGTGCCGATGTTGATGAAAAGGGACGCCTTGTCGGGGATTTGCCGGGCCAGCAGGCGGGCGATGTTTCGCTTTTCGGTCAGGCAGAGAACCCGCCGCTCCGCGTAATCGACGTTTTCGGTGGACGAGACCCAGCCGGCTCCGCCGTGAAACCGGGCCAGCCGGCCCTCCCGGCTCAATGTGTTGATGTCCCGCCGGATCGTCTGGGGAGTGACCCCGAACCGGCGGGCCAGCTCGTCAATGGTCACAAACCCCTTTTCCCCGACGATCCGGGTGATCTCGTCATGCCGCCGGCGGACCGGCCGGGCCCGGTCATCGCCGTTGCCGGATAATGCCGGTGACGGACTGGACCGTTCCGCCCCGCTGCTCACAAAGCCCCCCGGCGAGCGAGCTCACTTTCGGTTCTGAAAATATTGACCGCCATGGATAACCGTTTCCGAAACTTTTGGGGTGACAAGCGGGGCCAGACCATGTTATATCTCCTGAACGCCCCCTACCTTTACTGGCGGGGGGGATCATAACATCGCGGAACCGTTCCCACAAGCAAAAAGTAACGAAATGATCGATTCCGAAAACACCGACGTATGTGAGCCGTCCGTTCTGATCATCGGCGCCGGAGTAACCGGAACCGGGATCGCCCGGGACCTCGCCCTCCGGGGTATCCCATCCACCGTGGTCGAGCGGACCGATCTGAACGCCGGGGCCTCCGGCGCCAATCACGGTCTCCTCCACAGCGGAGCCCGGTACATCGCCACCGACCCCCACGCGGCGAGGGAGTGCCGTGAGGAAAACGAGCGGCTCCGGCGGCTCATGCCCCATTGTATCGAACCGACCGGCGGGCTCTTCGTGGCCGTCGAGGGGGATGACGAGGCCTACGCCGCCGACTTCCCCGGCCGGTGCGAGGCGGCGGGGATTCCGACCGATGCCGTGGACATCCGCGAGGCCCGGGAGATGGCGCCCTGCCTGGGAGACCGGTTGACCGCGGCCTACCGCGTCGCCGACGGGACAATCGACCCCTTCCGGATCTCCATCGACAACCTGGCCCAGGCCCTGTCCCTCGGAGCGGCCTACCTCCCCCACACCCGGGTGGCGGGCTTTGACCGGTCCGGGGACCGAATCCGGAGTGTCCGGCTGACCACCGCCGATGGCGGGACACTCACGCTCCGGCCGGCGGTGGTGGTCAACGCGGCCGGGGCCTGGGCCGGGGAGATCGCCGCTTTGGCCGGAGCCCCCTTAAAGATGGTCTTCTCCCAGGGAACCCTGGCGGTCACCGCCCGCCGGATGGCTCAACCGGTGATCAACCGCCTCCGGCCCCCCGGCGACGGCGACATCCTCGTCCCCGGCGGGACCGTCTCCATCCTCGGGACCACCTCGGTCCGGATCGAAACTCCGGACCAGGTCCGGCCCACGGCAACCGAGGTGGACCGGATCATCGCGGAGGGGGCCGCCATGATCCCCGATCTCATCAACGCCCGCTACATCCGGGCCTATGCCGGCGTCCGCCCCCTGGTTCAGCCGGACGAGGCCCGTGAAGACCGGTGCATCAGCCGCGGATTCGCCCTGATCGACGGTGACGGCCTTGAGAACCTGATCACCATCACCGGCGGCAAGCTGACCACCTTCCGGCTCATGGCCGAAAAAACGGCCGACGCGGTCTGCGCCCGCCTCGGAGTCCAGGCGCCCTGCCGGACGGCGACGGAGCCGCTCCCGGCCAGCTCCGCCGGGGACTGGACCGAGCCGGGGGCCGGACCCAGACGTTGGATGCGGACCAAAAACCCGGAGGACCCGCTGCTCTGCGAATGCGAAATGATCCCGGCCAGCGGCGTGGACGCCCTGGTCCGGGAAATCGGCGCAAGCGGCCGGAGCCCCGGGCTGTCGGCGGTGGGGCTCCGGAGCCGGGTGGGCAAGGGGCCCTGCCAGGGCGCCTTCTGCGGCCCGGCCATTACCGCTCACCTTTACACCTCGGGGGCCTACGCCGACCGTCGAGGCATCGACGAGCTCAAATCCTTTGTGGAAGAACGATGGCGGGGACAGCGGCCCGTGCTCTGGGGAGCGCCCCTGGCCGGGTCCGAGCTCCTCGAGGCGGTCTATTGCGGGCTGATGGCCCTGGACCTCCACGGAAACGACGGGGCCGATTAAACGGAGGAACACCCATGGGCGAAACGATCCACTGCGACCTGATGGTCATCGGCGCCGGCACGGCCGGCATGGCGGCGGCCGGATTTGCCGCTCGTCGGGGTCTGAGCACTGTCGGAGCCGGTGCCTCCGGCGAGATCATCTACGCCTCCGGGTGCATCGACGTCCTGGGAATCCATCCCACGGATCCGCCCCGAACCTGGTCCGACCCCTGGGCCGGCATCGCCGCACTCCGGGCCGATCAGCCCGACCACCCTTACGCGAAAATCCCCATCGATGCCATCAAAGGGGCCGTGACCGATTTCGTCGCCGACCTGACCTCGGCCGGCCTGCCCTATCGGATCGAGGAAAACCGGAACACCTGGGTCCTCACCCCCGCCGGGACCCGCCGGCCTACCTACGCCGTCCCGGAGTCCCTCTGGGCCGGCGCCGAGGCCCTCGACCGGGGAGCGCCCTGTCTGATCGTCGGCATCGAGGGGCTCAAGCGGTTCAGCGCCGAAGGGATCTCGGCGGTGGGCGGGCATTCGCTCCGGGCCGCCCGGATTCGCCTCCCCGACTTCCGAGGTGAAATCTATGCCGAGCCCCTGGCCCGGTTTCTCGAGACCGACGCGGGCCGATCAGCCCTGGCGGAAGCGGTCCGGCCCCACCTGAAAGATGCCGAAGCCGTGGGCTTTCCCGCCGTCCTGGGAGTCGGCCGGGTAGCGACGGTCACCGCCGATCTGACCGACCGGCTCGGCCGCCCGGTCTTTGAAATCCCCACCCTGCCCCCTTCCGTAACCGGCCTGCGCCTCCGGGAAGCCTTGTTCCGGATGGCTCCCCAATGGGGGGTCCGCCCGCTATATCCGCTGATGATCCAGCCCCGCCCGCGAGTCACCGCCGATGGCGGGTTCGACCTGACGGCCGACGGAGGCCTCCGGGGTCCCATCCGAATCCGGGCGAAGGCGGTGATCCTGGCCTCCGGCCGGTTCGTCGGCGGCGGACTCTGGGCCGACCGGGGCCGCATCCGGGAACCCCTCTTCGACCTCCCGGTCCGGGCCCCCGACGCCCGATCAGACTGGCACCGGATCGACTTTTTCGATCCCCAGGGCCATCCGGTCAACCGGAGCGGGCTGCCCGTGGATGCAAGCTTCCGGCCCGTTGATGAAACCGGCCGGCCGGTTTACGACCGGCTCTTTGCCGCCGGAGCGATTCTCGCTGACGGGGACTGGATGCGGACCAAGTGCGGCTCCGGCCTGGCCATCGCCACGGCCTGGGCGGCGGTTTCAGCGGCGGCGGG
>CAYNGG010000108.1:0-2128 GCA_964396575.1 uncultured Desulfobacteraceae bacterium
TTGTAGGGGCGGCCCCCCGTGGCCGCCCTTTTGGGGCAGGCACGGGGGCCTGCCCTTACATTGTAGGAAGGGGGACCCCCCGGAGCGGCGAAACATACCAGCCCGGGGCGGAGCCCACATCGTTATACATATCTTTATGACCGCCGGCCATGATCATCGTTCGGGCCATTCAGCCCCGCTATTACATGGCGTCCCTACAGGACGCAGGCTCTCGTGCCCGGATATAGCCATTACATGGAATCAGCCCCAAACGGACGCCAGGCCACACCATGTCCCGTAGGGACATTGGGGAAATAGCGTGGGGATTCATCCCCACGTGCGGGGCCGGCGGGCGGAATGCGAAAAAGGAATTTTCGCACTCCATTGTTTTGCCTCAATTCATGTCCGTAGGGGCAGGCCCCCGTGCCTGCCCTGGATGTATGTCCGTCCGAGTTGATGAGGCGCATGGGATTCCAAACGAGGGCGGGCGCAAGGCCCGCCCCTACGATGCCGGGTGTAATTTCGAATGTAGGGGCGCCCCTTGCGGGCGCCCAATCGAAGTCGGACGCGAGGGCGGACGCAAGGCCCGCCCCTACATCCATGGATGGGGCCGGGGGGAGGGGTCTGGCGAGCCTGAATGGCCCAAACGATGATCATGGCCGGCGGTTATAGAAATGTGTATAACGATGAGGTGCCTGCCCTGGCTATATGCCCGCCCAGGTTGGTGGAGCGCATGGGATTCCAAAGGAGGGCCGCCACGGGGGACAAGGGGGATTTCCGGGCCATGAGCCATTGACAAAGCTCGTTTGCGTGGGTATTCGATGATAGATGGGCGGGTCGGCTGACGGGGCGGACCCGCCCCTGACCCGACGGCCGCTCCACTGCGTGGCTGGACAAGACGGAACAAAAGGGGGAAGGATGGAAACTCGCTGCGAATCCTGCGGTACCCGGTTCGACCCGGAGGCCGACGGCGCCGGGGCTCCGGCGGCCTGCCCGGAGTGCGGCCATCCGGCCCCGCTTCCGGACCCCACATCCGGCCCCGTTGAGGCTGTGGAGCTGCCGCCGGTCTTTGTCATTGTCTCCGACGAGAGCTGTCCCCTTTACACAACCCACGATGAGTTCCAGCTCACTCAGCAGGGATTCTGGGTCCCCCATGGCAAAGCCCCCTGCCTCATCCTCGCCAAGGACGTCCGGAACCTGCTCCGCCGGTTGCGCCGGGGCGACTCCGACGCGGTCGATCGTCCGATGTATAAGTGCAGCGGCTGCACCGGCCTGATCCGCTTTGCCCGGAAATCGGAACAGATGCAGGAAGCGTCGGACCCGATCGAGACCATGGTCGATCTGCTGTCCGGCTTTTCCATCTTCGAGTGCCTCGAACGGGACGACATCCGGGATGTGGCCTCCCTCATGCGGATGGACCAGTTTGAGCCGGGCGACATTGTCCTTCGCAAGGGTGAGATCGGGCGGAATCTCTTTATCGTGATTCAGGGCCGGGTGGATGTCCTGAGCGACGACGGGATGGGGATCGCCGCCATCGGCCGGGGAGAGGTCTTTGGGGAGATGAGCCTCCTGAGCGGTTCCCCGGTGGGAACCACGGTCCGGGTGGCCATGCCCACGACGGTGATGCGGATCAGCGTTGACCATTTCCGGAAAATCCTCGACCGCTACCCTTCCCTTCAGATGAGCTTTACCCGCCTGTTGGTGCGGAGAATGGCCGAGATCAACCGGGCCCGCTCCGATCGATACGCTTCGGGGCTGGCCGGCAAGCTCTCGGAAATGCCCCCGCCGGACCTATTTCAGACCTTCAACATCAACCAGAAAACCGGGGTCCTCACCCTGAAGCTCCCCCAGAAAAAGACCGCCCAGCTCTCCTTCCGTGAGGGCAAGCTGGTGGATGTCGAGTACGACGGCCACCAGGGCGAGGATGCCTTTTTCGAGCTCCTCAAGCTCAAAGAGGGCCATTTCAAGTATTTTTCCGGCCTGTCCCCGGAAAAGATGCAGGCCTCGGAGATCGGCGACTTCATGTATCTGATCATCGAAGGCCTCCGGCGGATCGAGCAGGACGATCGGGATTTCCTCCGGACGGTGATCCCGACCTTGGTCTGATATCCCTGATCCGGAAGTCCATGGGTGACGAAAATGGCGGCTG
>CAYNGG010000108.1:2228-11053 GCA_964396575.1 uncultured Desulfobacteraceae bacterium
TTCTCCTTTCTTTTTCGTAAAACCCTGCTTCCATATAAGCCCATCGGCTGACACCCTGTCATCCCCCCCCAACATTACAAAAACGGCATAATCCCCACTAAATCTACAGAAATGTTTTAAATTCTGCTCCCGGCTTATCCCGAAGCGACAGGTAACTTATTAAGAAAACAGTGCTTATTCGAATTCCGGGGTGAATGGTACGTGTGTTGCAAAATGAAAAACAGCCGATCTTGACCAATGGACCCGAGCCCAAACGGAAAGGGGGGGAGGCCCCCATGTTGATGAATACGGACGTTAAAAAAACCTGTGAGGATGCCTTTCGAAAGCTGGCCGAGCGCCGCGCCCGGTTGTTCGACGATTTTGTCGCCGGCCGGCGGGATGATTTCATGCGGCGGCACACCCGGATTCTGGATGACTATTTCCGTGAAAGCTTCGAGCAGAGCCTGGTGGGCCCGACGCTGGGAATCAACCGGAACCCGTATTCCATCATCGCTTTAGGCGGATATGGGCGGGGTGAGCAGTGTCTCCATTCGGACGTGGATGTTCTGTTTTTGTTCAAGAAAAAGATCCCCGAAGAGGCTGAGGGGCTGATCCGGGAGATGATCTATCCGCTCTGGGACATGGGGCTGGATATCGGCCATGCGACCCGATCCCTGTCCGAGTGCCTCGCCCTGGCCGGCCGGGATTTCGAGGTCCTCACCTCTCTGCTCGACGCCCGGTTTATCTGCGGGATGTCGCCGCTTTATTCGGAGCTCACCGAGCGGCTCCGGGACAAGATTCTCTTGAAGCGGGCCAACAAGATCATCGCCTGGCTGATGGACGGCAGCCGTGAGCGGCACCGCTGTTTCGGGGACTCCGCCTATCTTTTGGAGCCCAACCTCAAGGAGGGCCAGGGCGGGCTGCGGGACTACCACACCATCGGCTGGATCGGCCGGGTCAAGCTCGACTTCCAGCGGCCCCGGGACCTGGAATACCATGGTTTTGTCTCCCATGCCGAATATGCCGAGCTGGCCGAGGCTCTCGATTTTGTCTGGACCGTCCGGGGCGCGCTTCATTACCTGGTGGGGCGGAAGTACGACCATCTCCATTTCGAGTACCAGACCCGAATCGCGGAGATGCTGGGATACGTCGAAAAGAACGGACAGTCGGCGGTGGAGCGGTTCCTGGGGGATCTCCACGGCCGGATGGAGCGAATGGAGCAGCGCCTGCTGATGTTTCTCTTCGAGGTGGGGGCCGGCCGGAAGTGGCTCCAGGTCCGTCGCCGCTCCGACCGGAAAACCGAGGTGGCCGGGCTGACCGTCCATCAGGACCGGCTTCGCTTCGCCTCTCCGGAGGAGATGATCGGAAGGCCGTCCCTGCTCATGAAGATCTTCGAGGAGAGCGCCCGCCTGGGGGTCCCGCTGGCCGCGGAAGCCACGCGGCTCATCCGGGAGTTTCCCTATCTGGTCGATGACTCGTTTCGCGCCGCTCCCGAGGTGGTCCGGTCCTTCGACCGGATTCTATCCACCCCGTCGGCCACATTCAATGTTTTAAATGAGATGCTGTCCACCGGCCTGTTGACCCGGTTTATCCCGGAGCTGTCGGCCATCGTTGATCGGATCGAATACGATGCCTACCACGTTTACCCGGTGGACAAGCACAGTCTCCGGACGGTCCGGACCCTGAAGACGTTCGGGACCACCTCCGATCCCGCCGACCGGCTCTATGCCGATCTCTACAAAGAGCTGGCCAACCGCCGGCGCCCGCTGCTCTGGGCCGCTTTGCTCCACGACATCGGCAAGGGGAGTCCCGGTGGAGACCACGCGGACCGGGGGGCGGAAATGGTCCCGGAGATCCTCGGCCGGGTCGGAATGCGGCCCGGTGAGATCGAGACCGTGGCGTTCCTGGTCCGGGAGCATCTGTTTCTCATTAAAACCGCCACCCGTCGGGACCTGACCGACGAGGAGACGGCGGTGGCCTGCGCCCGGCGGATCGCCGACCCCGATCGGCTGAAGATGCTCTACCTGCTCACCGTGGCCGACTTCATGGCCACCGGCCCCAAGGCCTGGAACGAGTGGACCGCCATCCTCCTCCGGGACCTTTTCCTGAAGGTCCTCAAGGTTATCGACGGCGGGGAGCTGGCCAGCGACGCGGCTCGGGAGACGGTGCGCCGGAAAGAGGCCGAGCTTTTGGAGGACACCCACCTAGAAGCGGCGGGACGCCGCCGCCACCTGGACCGGGACGAGCGGGAAGCCCTGATCCGGGTCATGTCCCCGCGCTATCTGCTCTACATCCCGACGGACGAGATCCGGGACCATATAGCCCTTTACGCGGAGCTCGGGGACCGGCCTTTTGTCTGGCGGATCGACCGCATCCCGTCGGTGGAAGGGCGGAAGATCACCGTCCTGGGGCGTCAGGTGCCCGGCTTCTTTGCCACCGTAGCCGGTGTGCTCACCGTCAACGGCATCGATATCCTCGAGGCCCAGGTTTACACCTGGCAAAACCGGGTGGCCATCTACCGGTTCCAGGTGGGTCCGCCGCCGGACCCGATTTTCGAGGCCGAGCGCTGGGACCGGGTCGAGCGTCACCTCCGGGACGCCCTGGCCGGCAAAGTCGATTTACAAGCCCAGGTGACCGAAAGCCGGTGCGGGCCGACCGTGGTGCCGGACCATCGTCCCAACCGGGTGAAGGTGGACAACGAGGCATCCTCTTTCTACACGGTCGTCGAGGTCTTTTCCCATGACATGCCGGGGTTGCTGTACCGGATCGCCGATGCCCTTCACCATTGTGGCCTGGAGATCCGGGGCGCCCAGATCGCCACCAAGGTGGATCAGGTGGTCGATGTCTTCTACGTCCGGGATTTCGACGGACAAAAGGTGACGGGCGAAGCGGGGGCGGACCGGATTCGGCGGGCGGTGATGGCGGTTTTGCCGGAGGTGGGGCGGTGAAGAAAATCGAGGCCCTGATCGAGCATCCGGCCCTGCCCGAGGTCCAGGAAGCCCTTCTGGCCGCCGGAATCGACGAGATCACGGTGAGCGAGGCCCGGGGGATGACGGCGGCGGCCCCGGCCTTCGGCCGGTTTCACCGGGGCGCGGGCTGGGGACCGGAGCTTTCCCGTCAATTGAAAGTGGAGGTCCTGGCCCCGACGGAGCGGGCCGATCAGGTGGCCGACTGTCTCCGCCGGGCCGCCCGCCTGACGCCGGAGGCCGGACTCATCGCCACCGCCGGAAATCTTTTCATCACCGGTGAACGGGAAGCGAGCACCGACCCGGCCCCATCGCCGGCGCCGCCCGTTACCTTCACCTGGAAGGCGAGGCCGACCCTGGTGCCGGAAACCTGGACCCTGACCGTGGTGACCCGAGGGGGCGCCGGGGTCTTCCACTGGATCGTCGGAGCCCTCACGGTCAATGACCTGGACATCATCTCGGCGAAAAGCTATCGCCAGGCCCGAAACACCCTCGACATCATCCGGGTCCGTCCCTTGCCGGGCGGGCCGTCGGTGCCGGAAGCCCTGGCCGGCGCCCGGGATGACCTCGCCGATGCCGTAAGCGGGGAGAGCGGCCTGGATGAGCAGCTCAGGCGCCGGTTCCGCCACCCGGATCGCCCCGGCGCCGGGCCGCCCCGGGTCAAAGTGGACAACGCCAGCGTCCTTCTCCACACGGTCGTGTCGGTTTCGGCTCCGGATACGCCCGGGCTCCTTTACCGGATTGTCAACGCCTTCCATCAATCCGGCTACACCGTCTGGAAGGCCGAGGTCCAAACCCGTGAGGGGCGGGCCGCCGACACCTTCCACATCCGGGACGGAAACGGGCGGAAGGCTGAGTCCGCCGGTCAGATCGACGGCATTCGGGCCGCCATCCACACGGCCCTGACCGCCGACCGTCCGTCTGTTGGCTTCCGGTCCCGCTGAGCCTTTCCGGCTCGGCGTGCCCGGCGGCCATTATCCGTAACCAGGCGCCGTCATCCGGCGCCTGGGTCTTATGTTCCTCCTTGTCCGGGGGCGCCGTCTTCTGGCGGCGCCCCCACCTCCCCCGTCGCCGACGGCCCTTCCCGGACTTGCCGGTCGATCTCGGCCAGGATCGCCGACGCTCCCTTGAAATCGAATTGCTCCAGCCGGTCGGTCAGGTCCGGCAGAGCCGCCGCTGCCGGATGTCCGCCGAGCCGGTCGGCCAGGGCGTTGATCTGATCCAGGGCCCGGGGGTTGTTTCGCTGGATCAGGTCGCTCAGCTCGGCCAGAGCCTCCGAAACCGTTTCCCGGCCCCTTGCCCCCTTCGCATCCGCCGACCGCCTCGTCGGCCTCGCCTCCATGGACGCCGCCTCGGCCCGGACCCGGTCGAGGGCTTCCGAAAACCCTTCCAGAGCCGCCTCGACGGCCTCTCCCGCCTCCGCCGATTTGAGGGCGCTTTCCAGGCGTTCGGCGGCACCGGACAATTCCGTCGCCCCCAGGTTGCCGGCCACCCCCTTGATCTGATGGGCCAGGCGGCCGGCCGTTGTCGAATCCCCGTCGGCAACCGCCCGCCGGAGGGCGTCGTCGGCGGCGCCATAATCCCGGATGAGGTCCCCGAGGAGTCGGTGGAAGAGGGACTCGTTGCCGTTTAACCGGCGGAGAGCCGCCGCCCGGTCGATAACCGAAGCCGCCGGGGCTTCCGGGGGCGTCGGGGCCGGAACTATCGATGGCGGCGCCTGAGCCGGCCGGGGCTCGGAGTCCCGAATCCACCGGGACAGGCACCTGATCAGACCGTCGGGGTCGATGGGCTTGGCCACGTAGTCGTTCATCCCGGCGGCCAGGCAGCGGTCCCGGTCCCCGTCCAGGGCGTGGGCGGTGAGGGCGATGATGGGAACCTCGGCGTACCGGGGGTCCTCACGGAGTCGCCGGGCCGCTTCGTATCCGTCCATCCTCGGCATCTGGACGTCCATGAGCACGGCGGCGTACCGAAACCGCCGGGCCGCTTCCAGAGCCCTTTCGCCGTTGTCCGCCAGGTCAACCCGGTAGCCCGCGTCTTGAAGGATCTCCCGTGCCACCTCCTGGTTGATCCGGTTGTCCTCCACCAGAAGGACCCGCCCGCCCCGAGGGCTGACGGGGATTTCTTCCCGGCTGCCGCCGTCCGGCTCCGCCGGGCCGCCCCCGAAGAGCTCGCCGAGCAGCTCGACGATGCGTCCCGGCCGGAGCGGGGTCGTCAGGGTCTTCTGAAGCCCATCGGTTCCGACCGTCTCCCCGGGCTCGCCCAAAGGCTTCAGCCGGACCAGCGCCGGCGGCCTGGGCCTTCCTCGAGCCTGGAAGTCTTGGGCCGGGGTTCCTGACTTCAGATCAGCCAGGGTTCCGTCGAGGATCACCAGGTCATAAGCCCCGTCGGCCTCGGTCCAGCGAGCCCGGGCCGCCGCGTAAGTCTCGACGACATCGGCCGACAGGCCGGCCCGCCGGAGAGCGCAGGCCAGATGAGTCCGGGTGGTCTCGTGGACGACGGCCAGGAGGGCATGTCGATCAGTGATGGTGACCGGGGACTGGACATCCTCGGAAACCTCGAATCGGGCCGTGAATATCAGACGGGCCCCGCCGTCGTCCGGCTGCTCGACCCGGATGTCCCCTCCCATGAGCGCCACCAGGTGACGGCTGATGGTCAGCCCCAGGCCGGTGCCGCCGTACTTCCGGGTGGTGGAGCCGTCGGCCTGGGTAAAGGAGGTGAAAAGCCGGGCCGCCTGCTCGGCGGAGATGCCGATACCGGTGTCCCGGACCGTAAAGGAAAGGGTGACCGCTTCCGGGGAACGCTCCTCCACGGCGACCCGGACCCGAATCTCGCCCGCATCGGTGAATTTGACCGCGTTGTTCACCAGGTTGATGAGGACCTGCCGAAGGCGCAATGGGTCGCCCATCAGCGAGTCGGGGACGTCGGCCTCGGCGTATGTGTTGAGCAGGACCCCTTTTTCCGTGGTGGCGTCGGCGAACAACTCCACCAGGTCGTCGAGCAGGCTGGTCAGCGAGAGATCGGAATGCTCGAGGGTGAGCTTCCCGGCCTCGATCTTCGAGAAGTCGAGGATGTTGTTGATCAGATCGAGGAGATATCTGGCCGAGTTGCTGAGAGTGGTCAGGCTGCTCCGGACCCGGGGGGAAAGGGACTGCTTGAGGACCAATGCGGAGAGGCCGATAATGGCGTTCATGGGCGTCCGGATCTCATGGCTCATGTTCGCCAGAAACTCGCTTTTGGCGTTGTTGGCCTTTTCCGCCTCCTCCTTGGCCAGCCGGAGCTCCTCGGTGCGCCGGGCCACGATCTCCTCCAGCCGGACCCGATACTGGTTGAGCTCCTCGGCCACCCGCTTTTTCTCGGTGATGTCCTCGGCGATCCCCTCGTAGAAGAGGAGAGCACCGGCCTCGTCGGTGACGGCCCGGCCGGAGATGGACACCCAGATGACCACTCCGTCCCGCCGCCGCCATCGGGTCTCCAGCCCGTTGATCCGGCCCCGGTCGGTCAGAATGGCGCCGGCCCGGTCCCGGTCGGCCGGGTCGATATACAGTTGGGTCCGGATGTCGGTATAGGCGGCGATGACCGCCGCCGGGTCGTCGAAACCGAGCATCCGGGCCAGGGTCGTGTTGACGCTCAGAAACCGACCCTCGGGATGCTCCTGAAAGATCCCCTCGACGGCGTTTTCAAAGATGCTCCGGTATTTCCGCTCCGCGGCGGTCAGCTCGGCCATCTGAGCGGTGATGGTCTCCCCCATCTTCCGGAGCACCTCCACCAGGGGCATCAGCTCCACCCAGGGCATCTCCCTTTCGGCGGCGTCGTAACGCCCCTCGGCATAAGCGGTGACGATCTCTCCAATCTGGTCCAGGGGTTGTTTCAGGAGAATCCGGAAAAAGAGTCCGGTCAGGGCCAGCAGCCCGCCCAGGACCAGGACGATGATCCCCACGCTCGACCAGAGCATCCAGCGGTGGCTTTTCAGAAACCGCTCAGCCGACAGAGCGATGGCCACCCGCCCGATCTCCTCGCCGTCGTAGATCACCGGCCCCTCCCGGTGGACCAGGGCCCCAGCATTTTCGCCGGTGTAGGAAAACCAGGTCCCGCCGTAGGCGTCGGTGATTATGATTCGGGCGAGGTAGTCGTTTCTGGACATGGACCGGCCGATGTCCCGGACATTTTCCCGGGAGATATCCCACATGGGCACCGCCAAAGTGTCGGTCATGAACACGATGTACTCATCGGCCTTTTCGTTCATCAGGCGATCGGCCCGGCGGGAGAGGTTGAAATAGTAAACCACCCAGATGGCGGCGCCCGAAATGATTATGATTGCCGCCATCAGGCTGAAGCTGAGGGTCTTGGCCAGGGAGCGGGGCCGGGTATTAGGGGCCATCGCCCGCCCCGGCACGGGTCAAGCGGTCGAGCATGGTGGCGTAAAACAGCTCGTTTTTCACCGCCGTTAGCGCGTCGTTGAATGCTTCCAGCAGGGTCCGGGAGTCCGGGTCGGACCGGCCGACGATGAGGTGGAGGCCGTGGTGGTCCAGGCCGCGGTCCAGAGTCCCGAAATTCCGGCGCCTGTCGGGAAAGGATTGCTGAATCAAATACCAGCCCACCAGCTCGTTGGCCACGAAGAGGTCGTTCCGGCCCAGGACCAGCTTTTCAAACCCCTGTTTCGGGGTGTCCACGTAGTCGATAGCCACCCCGGCCGCTTTGAAAAGGGCTTCATAGTAGTATCCCCGGACCCCGCCCACCCGGTAGGCTTCGAGGTCGGCGATGGTCTGGAATTGAAAATCGGAAGGGGGCCGCCGGTAATAAAACAGGCTGGATGCCGACGGCATAATGGGCTCGGAAAACCGAACCGCTTTCTCCCGCTCCGGGGTCCGGGCATAGGGAAAGGCCCCCCAGACCCGGCCGTGGGTCACCGATTCGTAGCAGCGGGGCCAGGGGTAGAAGACCAGCTCGTAGTCGATGCCCATCCGTTCGAATACCCGGTCGATGATCCTTGAAACCACCCCCCGGCCTTCCATCCCGGCCGATGTGTACGGCGCCCACTCGCCGGTGGCCACCACGACTCGGCGTGGCTCGGCGCCGCCATCGGGGGCCGGCCCGAAAAGGATGAGTCCCCCGGTTAGAAGGGCGATCAAGAGTCTCATGGGGCCTGGAACCTTTCGAGGATGCTCCGGTAGATGTAACGGTCCTTGATCACCGACAGGGCCTTGTTGAAACGCCGGAGCAGGGCCATGCCGTCGGGATAGTCCTTCGAGACGATCAGGTAGAGGTCATCCACCGAATAAGGCTTGTCCAGGACCCCGAAGCGGCTCATCCGGTCAGGGAATTGGGTCCGGATCAGGTGCCACCCCACCAGCTCGTTTAAGGGCAGCAGGTCGGTCCGGCCCATCATCAGCTTTTCCAGGGCGCTGACCTCACGGGCCGCGTAATCGACGTTGAGCCCCAGCCGGTTGAAGGTCTCCTCGTAGAAATAGCCGATCACCCCGCCCACCCGATAGGGCTTGAGCCTCTCGGGGGACTCGTAACGCTCTATCTTGGGCTCCCCGAAAACGAAAAACTTGGTCACCGACAGGGAGAGCTTGTCGGAAAACCGGACCTCTTCGGCCCGTTTTTCAGTCCTGGAGTAAGGAAAGGCCGCCCAGACCTTCCCGGCGGTCACCGAGTCATAGCACCGCCGCCAGGGGTAAAAGCGATATTCGACATCGACTTCCATCAGGTTGAAGACCTCGTTAAGGATCTCCACCAGAAACCCTCGGTTGTCGAGGCTCTCGGTTACATAAGGGGCCCATTCTCCGGTGGCCACGGGAAGCGTCTCCCCTTCGGACGCCGCCGGGGCCCCCATCAGGACGATGGCCACGATCGCGGTCAGAATGCGTGTCATGGGGG
>CAYNGG010000109.1:0-10980 GCA_964396575.1 uncultured Desulfobacteraceae bacterium
TCCGGCTGCCGGTTTACGGCAACATCTTCGAAAATGTTCTCAAAGGGGATGACGACACGTCGGATTCCCGCGACCCCAAGGCAAAAGGGTAGGCCGGGGTGAATACGGGGATTCAGGTGGTGGTCTTCGACTGTGACGGGGTGCTCTTCGACAGCGTGGGGGCCAACACCGCTTATTACAACCGGATTTTAAACCGGTTCGGCCGCCCGCCCATGACCGACGCGGAGACGGTCCAGGCTCAGATGCAGACGGCCGACGAGGTCATGGCCATGCTCTTTCCGGACCCGCGAGCCTTCAAGGCGGCCCAGGACTTCCGAGCGGAGATGGGCTACGAGCCGTTCATCGAGCTGATGGAGATGGCACCGGACCTCAAGCCGGTCCTTTCCCGGCTCAGAAAACGATACCGGACCGCCATCGCCACCAACCGGGCCGACACCATGGCCCGGGTCCTTTCGGTTTTCGATCTGGATGCCGATTTCGACCTGGTGGTGACCTCGCTGGATGTCGAGCGCCCCAAGCCTCATCCCGACGAGCTCATCAAGGTTCTCGATCACTTCGGTGTGGGTCCGGAAAGTGCCCTTTACGTGGGCGACTCCCCCATCGACCAGGAAGCGGCCCGGGCCGCCGGCATGAGCTTTGTGGCCTTCGCCAACCCCGGACTCGAGGCTGACCACCACATCACCCGGATGGATCAGTTGGAACCGATTCTCGAAGGTTAATCTCCCGACGCCCAGTCGATCGACTTCCCCAGAGCGTTCCGGACCACGGCCGGCCCGAAATCGATTCGGACCGGCCGTTCCGCTGTCGTCAGCCGCTCGTCCATCCAGCTTCGCAAGGCCCGGCGGACCTCGCCGGCGGGCTCGATCCCCCGTTCGAGGACAATCAGCGCCTTTAGCCGCCCGCCTTCGGCTTCACCTTCCGGCCGGACCGAGCAGTCGGCCACCCAGGGATGCTCGGTAATCCGCCGGGCCACCGCCTCCGGAAAGACGTTCATCCCCCCGACCTGCACGGCTCCGTCCCGCCGCCCCGCCGGCCGAAAGCACTGGTTGGTTTCCCAGACGAGGTGATCCGGCGGGGAGACCGGATTCTCTCGGCGACCGTCGGGAAGGGTCCGGGCCACCCGGTCGCCGACCCGGGACCAATGATCGAGGAGTCGGAACGGCGCATCCGGGGATTCCCGGACCCCGATCCCCCCGGTCTCGGTGGACCCGTAGATCTCGACCAGCCGTTCCAGGCCGGCCGCCTTCAGGTCGCCGGCCAATTCGGGCGGACAGGGGGCCGTGGAGGTAACCCCTTCCACTTCGGCGGGAAACCGGGGACAAATCCGGGCGATGTAGGCCCAGTAAAGGGGATGGGAGACGATCAGGTCGCCGGGGGCCAGGCTTCGGGAAAGGCCGGGGGCGGCTTCCGTCAGGGTATCCCGGACCGGTATCCCCAGCCGCTCCGGCAGCAGGACGGTGAAGAGAAAGCCGTAGATGTGATGGGCCGGGACGGTCCCCACCACCCGCCGCCGATCCGGGAAGTGCCCGGCCAGGGCGTCAACCTCCTGAACCAGGGCGGCCCAGGTGTGGTCCCGGGGCTTCGGGTCCCCGGTGGTCCCGGAGGTGGCAAAGGTGATGGCCGTCGCCCCCCCGTCCCGGGCCGTCTCGACGATCTCGGCCCACTCCCCCAGCCGCCGGTATCGCAGGAGGTAATCTTCCACCCCGGCCTCGTGGAGGTGGAAATACCGGGTTACATCGCCGGCCAGGGTCAAGAGCTCCATGGAATCGGCCGCCAGGCCGTCGGTCCCCAGGGGGGTCTCCGTCCCCCAGGTCTCCACCGGCGGCAGGTCGTCCACCCTCCCCCGGATCGCCGTCAGACGGTCCCGGATCAGGCTGACCAGGACCCGCTCAATGGCCGATCGGCAAAGCTCCATGAGCGGCGAGGCCGATCAGGTCCGGTAGAGCCGCTTGACGATGATCCAGTAGGTGTCGCCCACCAGCGCCTTTTTCATGTGGACCTTCACCTTGGTGGCGGCCATCTTGTAGTCGAAGACGTACTCGAACATGGTGTTGAGCTTTCCCGCCTTCACCCCTTCCCGGAAGACCCCGGAAAACTCGGGCCGGTTGGTGCAGGGGGCGACGTCCCGAAAGAAGTTCTTCCCGATCACATCCTCGGGCTTCCGCCCGGTGATGGCCCCTTCCGCGGCGTTGTAAGCGAGGATTTTTCCTGAGCCGTCGAGCTGGATGGCCCCGAAGGCTATGCCGTCGAGCGACTTCTGGTCCATGTTGGAAAGGACGTTTTCGATGTCCTCCGCGCCAAACGAGATTACTTGCAGCTTGTCCATGACACCTCCTTTTCCGAAGGATTGGCATTGCGTTGTTCCGTCACCTTCCCTGTTTCAAACCCGGCTCCCCTTGTCAAGCCGCAAATTACAGGGCTTATCGGGTGATTGCGGTTGACAGGCTACTTGCCAATGGTATAACGCTTTACGTAAACGCCCGGTTACTCCAGCCGGGGGCATCACTGAAGATAAACGCCTTTCGAGGAGCTGACAATCAGATGAAGGACGTAGTCATCGTTTCCGCTTGCCGGACCGCCATCGGCGCGTTCGGCGGTACCTTGCGCGATATGGACGCCGCCCGTCTGGCGAGCGTCACCATGGATGGTGCGGTGCGCCGGGCCGGGATCGACCCGGCGATCCTCGATGATATCCGATACGGCTGCTGCATCGAGCCGGCCGACGCCCTGAACGTCACCCGGGTGGGAGCCCTCCTGGCCGGCATCCCCGACACCGTGACCGCGGTCACCATCAACCGGGTCTGCATCTCCGGCATGGAAGCGGTGATTTCGGGGATGGCCGCCATCCAGGCGGGAATGGCCGACGTCATTCTGGCCGGCGGGGTGGAGCACATGTCCGGGGTGCCCTACACCGTCCCCGGAGCCCGTTGGGGGTGCCGGCTCCAGGACGGAGTCCTGGTGGACGCCATGATCCACGCGCTCCACTGCGGCTCCCACATCATCCCCCATCCCGAAGACGGCCCGGTGGACGCCACTCAGCCGCCGCTCCGGGATTTCGTGGGCAAGCCCTACATCATGGGCCACACCGCCGAATTCATAGCCCAGCACCTCGGCATCGGCCGGGCCGAAATGGACGAGGTGGCCCTCCGGAGTCACAACGCCGCGGAACGGGCCACCCTGGACGGCACCTTTGCCGATGAGATCGTTCCCGTCGAGGTTCCCCAGCGGAAAAAGCCGCCGATCATCTTCGACAAGGACGAGCACTTCCGGCCCGGCATCACGTTGGAACAGTTGTCGGCCCTGCCGCCGGCCTTTGTCCCGAAAACCGGGACGGTGACGGCCGGCAACGCTTCGGGGATCAACGACGGATCGGCCGGCATGGTGATCACCTCAGCGGAGAAAGCCGGAGAGCTGGGGCTCACTCCATTGGCCCGAATCCGGGCCACGGGGAAAGGCGCCTGCCACCCGTCGATCATGGGCCTTTCACCGGTCCCGGCGGTCCGGGACCTGACGGCCCGGGGCGGGCTGTCCATCGGGGATTTCGAGCTGGTGGAGATCAACGAGGCCTTCGCGGCTCAGTACATCGGCTGTGAGCGGGAGCTGGGGCTGAACCGGGAGATCACCAACATCAACGGGTCGGGGATCGGCCTGGGCCATCCGGTGGGCGCCACCGGCGCCCGGATCATGGTCACCCTGATGCATGCCCTGAAGGCAAGGGGCAAGACCCTCGGGCTGGCTACCCTCTGCGGCGGCGGCGGCGTCTCCATGGCCTGTGCCATTGAGATGCTTTAACGCCATTACATCTCCCCTTCGTACTCCTTTAAAAACCGCTCGAAAAAGCTTTCCATGAAGGCGTGGCGGGATTCGGCCAGAGCCCGGCCGGTGGGGGTGAGCATCCGGTCGCGGATGCCCCGGAGCTTGACCACGTACTCCCGGTAGCCGGTGTCGTCCCTGGAGTAGGGAGGGCAGGCGGTCACATCCACGTCGGGGCTGTGGAGCCGGGCTCCGATCTCGCCGGCAAAGAGGTAGGCCCGAGCCACGCCGATGGCCCCGATGGCGTCGAGCTTATCGGCGTCAAAGAGGACCATTGCCTCGACCGTCTCGGGATGGGGATACCCCCGAAACCGGTGGGCTCCGATGGCGTGGAGGATGTTTTCCCGCTGAGAGTCGGACAGGGGCATGTTTCGGAGGATGGGCCGGGCCATTTCGGCGCCCCGGGCCGCATGGCAGACGGCTCCGGACGAGTGGTCCTGGTCGGAGCGGCCGATGTCGTGGAGCAGGGCCGCCGGCCGAAGGACCGCCATGTCCGCCCCTTCGGCCGGCCCGATCCGATCGCACAGCGCCAGGACCCGGCGGGTGTGGTCCCAGTCATGGCTGCCCCGGGCCGTATCGAAGCACGACCGGGCGATCCGGCGGATGTCCGGGAAGGCCGAATCGCTCATCGGCGTCGATGAGCCGCCGGATTCATCAGGCGCTCTTTCGCCGGCGCGCCGCCATCTGCTGGCGCCGCTGGGCGGATAGCTCGGCCTTCCGAAGGCGGATCGACTTGGGTGTCACCTCCACCATCTCGTCATCCCGGATAAAGTGGATGGCCCGTTCCAGGGTCATGGGCAAAACCGGGGTGAGGATCACGTTTTCATCCCGCCCGGAAGCCCGCATGTTGGTGAGCTTCTTTTCCTTGCAGGGGTTGGCGGTGATGTCAGCCGGTCGGTTGTGCTCGCCGATGATCATGCCCTCGTAAACCGGATCGCCGGGGACGACGAAAATCTGGCCTCGGGGCTCGAGGTTGAACAGGGCGTAGGCCACGGCGGCGCCCCCCCGGTCGGAGACGATGGACCCGGTCCGGCGGGTGGGAAAGTCGCCCCGATAGGGCTCGTACCCGGAAAGATAGCCGTTCATGATCCCGGTCCCCCGGGTGTCGGTGAGGAGCTCGTCCCGGTAGCCGATGAGCCCCCTTGAGGGGATGCTGAATTCCAGCCGGACCCGGCCGCTGGCCCGGTGAGCCATGTCAACGAGCCGCCCCTTCCGGATCGACAGCTTTTCCGTCACCATCCCGGTAAAGGACTCGTCGCAATCGATGATGAGATGCTCGACCGGCTCGAGCGGCCCGCCGTCGGTGTACTTCAAGATCACCTCGGGCCGGCCCACGGTCAGCTCATAGCCTTCCCGCCGGAGAGTCTCGATGAGGATGGCCATCTGGAGCTCGCCCCGGCCCTTAACAAGGAAAACCTCATCCCCTCCGGCGTCCTCGACCTGAACCGCCACGTTCCGGAGGGTCTCCTTGAAGAGGCGCTCCCGGATTTTTCTCGACTGGACAATGGTCCCCTCCCGGCCGGCAAAGGGGGATGTGTTGATGGCGACCCGCATGGAGACCGTCGGCTCGTCCACGTGAATCCGGGGGAGTGCCACGGGGTTGTCCGGCCGGGAGATGGTATCCCCGATCTCCACGTCCTCGACGCCGGCTAAGACGACGATGTCACCGGGGTCGGCCGCCTCCGCCTCCCGGAGTCCAACCCCTTCATAGATCTGGATGTTGGCGACCTTGAGGGGCCGGGCCCGGCCGTCCCGCCCGATCCGGATCAGGTTGTCGCGAAACCCGACCCGACCGCTTTCCACCTTTCCGATGGCCAGCCGTCCCAGATAATCGGAGTACCCGAGGTCCGCCACCCGCATCCGGAAGGGCGCGTCCGGCTCGAACGTCGGCGGGGGGATATACTCCCGGATGAGGTCGAAGAGGGGCCGGAGGTCCGTATCCGGCCCGTCGGGGGTTTCCCGGACCACCCCGTCGCGGCCGACGGCATACCGGTATGGAAAATCGAGCTGGTCCTCGTCGGCCCCGAGATCGATGAAGAGGTCGTAGATGTCGTCGAGAACCGCATCGGGCCGGGCGTCCTTCCGGTCGATCTTGTTGATCACGACGATCATCGGCAAATCCGCTTCGAATGCTTTGTTGAGGACAAACCGGGTCTGGGGCAGAGGCCCTTCGGAGGCGTCCACCAGGAGGAGCGCGCCGTCGGCCATGGTCAGGGCCCGCTCCACCTCCCCGCCGAAGTCGGCGTGGCCCGGCGTGTCGATGATGTTGATCTTGGTGCCCTCATAGACCACGGAGCAGTTCTTGGCGGCGATGGTGATCCCCCGCTCCCGCTCCAGGTCCAGAGTATCCATGACCCGTTCCTGGACTGCCTGACCGACCCGGAACACTCCGCTTTGGGCAAACATGGCATCGACCAGGGTGGTTTTTCCGTGATCGACGTGGGCGATAATCGCCAGATTTCGTATTGAATCATTTCTTTGCATCAATTGCCGCGCCCTTCAGTTGGATTTCGGCCCTGCTGGGCCGATCAAAATAACCCCTCAATATAGCCCACATCCGAAGCGGTTTCAACCAAGAGGCGCGGATTTTTTGCTCCCGGGCCGGCGGAGCAAGCTTTTAGCCGACGACCCGCCTGAGAAACGGGGCCTTGCGCCGGGGCGAAGTCTCCGTCCGGTCGGCCCAGTCCATCAGGACCCCCTCGATTTCATCGGCCAGACCGGTCAGGAGGCTGGCCACCGCCGGCCCGTCGGCCCCGGCCGGTCGAGCCGGACGGGGACAGGTCCGGCCGGCAGGGGATTGTGGCGATTGTCCCAGGGAATCGGCCAGGGTCCGCATCTTCAGGATGGTCGGGGTCAGCTCTTCTCGGATGTTCATGGTGCGCCTCCTTACAATTGGGTGGGTTTGATGTCAACGCCCGGTTTTCAGGGCGTATTTGATGAACTTTCGCTCGGCGGCCCGGAAATCGGCCGGGGCGTAATGGTCGATGTTCTCGGGGACCCGGAACTCCCGGCGATACTGCTTGATCAGCCGTTTCAGCCCGAGGTTGTCGGCGCTTCCGCCGGTTTTCATGGTCGCCTCCGAGTTGTTCTGTTTAATCAACATATTTGTTTATAAAACTAAACATTTGCGGCAAAAAAAAACGGCCGCCGGACCCCAAGTGTGAACGGCGGCCTATCGGTATTCCCGGCCGACCCAGATGACCTTGCCGATAATCCGGATGCCCTCGGCCGCATCGCCGATGATCTCGATGGGGGCATAGGCCGGGTTGTCGCTCAGCAGAGCCAGTCCGCCGGGCCGTTTTTCCAAACGCTTGACCAGGATGGCGTCATCCACTCCCACCGCATAGACGGCTCCGAACAGGATCTCCGTCCGGGACCGGTCGATGAGGAGGGTGTCGCCGTCCTTGAGCTCCGGCTCCATGCTGTTGCCGGTGACATCCATCATGACCATCCCCTTGGGATCGCCCTTTTTCCGGAGCCAGTCCCGGCGGAAGGACTGATAATGGTCCACGTAGGGATCGACGACGAACGATCCGCCGCCGGCCGACAACCGGGCCTTGACCTTGGGAATCCGCATGAACCGGCCGTCCGCCGCCAGGGCGTGGCCCGTTCCGGTCTGAAGCCAGCCGGGGTCCAGGCCAAAGGTCTGGGAGAGCTTTAGAATCCACTTGTCCGGGACCCGGCCCTTGGCCTTGGCCTGGGTAATGGCGGACCGGTGGACGCCCAGAAACCGGGCCAGGTCGTTCTGGCTGGCGATGCTGGTGGCTTCCCGTAGGCGGTCGAAAAATCGGTCAAAGGTCGGCTTCACGCTGGTTCCTCCATGGGGTCAGGATCACGTCATCGTGTTGCTTAATGATTAACAAGGTGTTTAGTTTTAGTCAACACCTTTTTTCACCCCACCCAAAAATCGTCCCGGCCCCGGAAAAGGGCTTGCATCCCCGGCATCCCGACCGGTATGGTTAAAGGATCAACATGGAACCGGTGATCCCTGAGACGGGATCAACATTTACGGCGGCCGTCCGGCGGCCCTGATCCAGACACCCCCAAAGGAGGCTCGAGATGACACAGGTCCGAAAACCGACGGTCTGGCCCATTGTTCTGATGCTGGTCTTCGCCATTCCCCTATTCGCGGCCGCTCAGCCGGAGCCGGCGGCGGACAAGACGCTGTCCCCCTATTTTCGGGTCCAAAGCGATGATCCGGAAACCGACCGGCTGCCCCTGAAATCGACGGCGGCGGAAGTCGAGATTGCCGGGGTCATCGCCGACATCCGGGTCACTCAGACCTATAAGAACGAAGGCTCCCGCCCCCTGGAAGCCATCTATGTCTTTCCGGCATCCACCCGGGCCGCGGTTTACGGGATGCGGATGACCATCGGCGAGCGGACCATCGTGGCCGAGATCAAGGAGCGGGAGCAGGCCCGCCAGGATTACGAAGCGGCCCGTGAGGCGGGCAAGAGCGCTTCGCTTTTGGAGCAGCAGCGGCCCAACGTCTTTCAGATGAACGTGGCCAACATCCTGCCGGGCGATGTCATCGAGGTCGAGCTCAAGTACACCGAGCTCCTCGTGCCCGAGGACGGGGTTTACGAGCTGGTTTACCCGACGGTGGTGGGGCCCCGGTATTCCGAGACCCCGAAGGAAGGCGCTCCTGACTCCGAGCAATGGGTCGAAAACCCCTACCTCCGCGAGGGCGAGGCTCCGCCGTACACCTTTGACATCCAGGCCACCATCTCGGCCGGGATGCCCATTGCCGATGTGAGCTGCCCCAGCCACCCGGCCGAAATCGATTTCCGCGACCGGTCGGTGGCGAAGGTCCGCCTTGACCCGTCCGCCAGCGGCGGCGGCGACCGGGATTTCATCCTCCGGTATCGCCTCCAGGGCGGCAAGATCCAGACCGGCCTTTTGCTCCACGAGGGCGAATCGGAGCGCTTTTTCCTCCTGATGGTCCAGCCGCCGGACCGGGTGGCCCCGGAGACGATCCCGCCCCGGGAGTACGTCTTTATCGTGGATGTCTCCGGCTCCATGCGCGGCTTTCCCCTGGAGGTCTCCAAGACCCTCCTCAAGGACCTGATCGGGAATCTCCGGCCGACCGACCGGTTTAACGTCCTCCTCTTCGCCGGCGGGTCCCGGCTCCTGGCTAAAACTTCCCTGCCGGCCACCGCTGAAAACGTCAGCCGGGCGTTGAGTCATATCGACAACCAGCACGGCGGCGGGGGGACCCGGATTCTGCCGGCACTCCACCAGGCCCTCTCCCTGCCCGGCACAGAGAATTATGCCCGGACGTTCGTGGTGGTCACCGACGGATACGTCAACGTGGAGCGGGAGACTTTCGACCTTATCCGGGACCACCTGAACGAGGCCAGCGTTTTTACCTTCGGCATCGGCCGGAGCGTCAACCGCTTTCTCATCGAGGGGATGGCCCGGGCCGGGATGGGAGCGCCCTTTGTGGTGACCGAGACCTCCGAGGCCGCCGGCCAGGCAACAACATTCCGGGAATACATCCGGACCCCCCTGCTCACCCACGTTGATCTCGATTTGGAGGGATTTAAGGCCTACGACGTGGAGCCGCCCACCGTGCCCGACGTTTTTGCGGAGCGGCCGGTGATTGTCTTCGGCAAGTGGCGGGGAGAGCCCGCCGGAACCATTCGCCTGAGCGGCCAAACCGGCGGCGGACCGTACACGGCCGAAATCGAAGTAGAACGGCAATCCTCGAAGATGTCCCACGAGGCCCTGGCCTATCTCTGGGCTAGGCACCGGATCGCTCTCTTATCCGATTATAACGGCGTCCGGCAGGACCCGGAGACGACCGCTGAAGTGACCCGGCTGGGGCTCGAGTACAACCTCCTGACCCAGTACACCTCCTTTGTGGCCATCGACAGCCGGGTCCGCCGGGAGGGCGACGAGGTGACCACCGTCAAGCAGCCCCTGCCGCTCCCGGCGGGGGTGCCGGGCACGGCGGTGGGGGCCGCGCCGGGGGCCTACCAGACCACCGCACTCCGCCGAAGCCTATCCGCCGCCCCTGCCATGCCCACCAAGATGGCCGCGGAGATGCAACCCCCGGTTCCCGAGCCGAAAGCGGACCGGTCCAAGGTAACGGCCGAGGTAACGGTCGCCCTCAAGCCCGACCGGACCCGGACTTCGGAGAACCTCGACGCCGACGCGCTGAACCAGTTTTTCAACGACACGCTCCAAAAGTCCCTGAAACGGTGCGGCCGGGCGGCTAAGGTTCGCCATCCGGGCCTGTCCGGGGAAATCGAGCTGACCATCACTCTGGATGGCACGGGCCGGGTGACCGGCGTGACGGTCGATAAGGAGACCCTTCAGAATAAGTTTCTGATTCGCTGTCTGACCCGATTCGTGGAAAGAACCCGGTTTCCGGTTCCTCGTGATGGGAAAGCCGGGACCGTCACCTTTCTGATCGACCTCTCGGTGAAGTAGAGGAGGCGCCATGACCGGCGACGCCGCTTCCGAGGCATCCGGGCCGCACCGGCCCGGAATCTGGCGGGCCGTGGACCTCGGCCTCATCGAGTACACCGAGGCCCAGGCCATCCAGATCCGAATCCGGGACGCCCGCCTGGACGGCCGGATCACGGATGATGTGGCGCTCTTCTGCGAGCATCCCCCGGTTTTCACCCTCGGCCGGCGCGGCGGCCGGGAAAACCTTCGGGTTTCGCCCGAGCTCCTGGCGGAAAAGGGCGTGCCGGTGGTCCAGGCCGAGCGCGGAGGCAACATCACCTACCACGGGCCGGGTCAGCTTATCGTTTACCCCATCATCGACCTGGAGGGGGCCCGGCTGTCGGTGGTCGATTACGTCACCGCCCTCGAAACGGTGATGATCCGGACGGCGGCCGATTTCGGGGTGACGGCCGGGCGCAGCGAGGTCAACCGGGGGGTCTGGGTAGGGGACCGGAAGCTGGGCAGCGTCGGGATTGCCCTGCGGCGGGGGATTTCCTGGCATGGCCTGGCCTTCAACGCCGACCCCGACCTGACTCCTTTCGGCTGGATTCACCCCTGTGGCCTCTCGGGGGTCCGGATGACCTCCCTGGCACGGGAAACCGAGACCCAGGTGGACCTGGCCGCCGTCAAAGACCGGATGCGGGATCACCTGGCCGACGTTTTTTCAATTAGAGACCTCCGAGGTTTCCAAAACTTTGGAAACCTCGGAGGTCT
>CAYNGG010000110.1:0-10917 GCA_964396575.1 uncultured Desulfobacteraceae bacterium
GATTTGGGGTATCCATTCAAGGGGATTTGTCGATGGCCCGCAAGCCCGCAACTCCGTGCTTGTGTTTTCGGGCAAAAGGGGTATGGTATCCGGTTGCCCGGTGGGGGGCGAGATTCGACCGAGGTCCCCCGCCGATTTTCGACTGATTCCCAAACGCCAGGCATCGACAGGGAGGCGATATGACAGACCCGTTGTTCGAGCCCATCCGGATCAACAGCCTTGAAGTGAAAAACCGGATCTACATGCCGGCCATGCATCTCAACATGGCCCGGGATTACCGGGTGACCGACCGGTTGGTCGCCTTTTACGCCGAGCGGGCCCGGGGCGGCGCCGGGATGATCACCGTGGGGTATGCCACGGTGGATGAGACCGCCGGGACCACTCTGAACATCGGAGCCCATCGGGACGACCTGATCCCCGGCCTGTCCCGGCTGGCCGGGGCTATCAAGGAAAACGGGGCCCGGAGCGCCGTTCAGCTCAACCACGCCGGCCGGTACAATCTCTCGATCCTCATGGACGGCCGCCGGCCGGTGGCTCCGTCGGCGGTGGCTTCCCGGATGACCCGTGAGGAGCCCCGGGCCCTGTCAACCGAGGAGGTCGAGGAGATCATCGCCGCCTTCGGGGCGGCGGCCGGGCGGGTCCGGGCCGCCGGATTCGACGGCGTGGAGGTCCTCAGCGGGACCGGGTATCTCATCAGCCAGTTCCTCTCCCCGCTGACCAACCAGCGGACCGACGCCTACGGCGGGTCGTTCGACAACCGGATGCGGTTCGGCCTGGCGGTGGCCGGAGCGGTCCGGGAGGCCGTGGGGGCCGGTTTTCCGGTGATCTTCCGGATCAACGGCAACGAATTCATGCCCGGCGGGCTGACCACCGAAGACCTCCGGACTTACGCCGTCCGGCTGACCGGGGCCGGGGTGGATGCCCTCTGCGTCAATGTCGGCTGGCACGAGGCCCGGGTGCCTCAGATCGTCTCCGAGGTTCCCCGTGGGGTCTTCGGCTACCTGGCCCGGCGGATTCGGGAGCGGGTGGACGTCCCGGTGATCGCCAGCCATCGGATTAACGACCCGGAGCTGGCCCGGGAGATGATCGACGACGGCGCCTGTGATCTCGTGGCCATGGGCCGGAGCCTGATCGCCGACCCTGATCTCCCCGAAAAGGCCCGGACCGGCCGGGAGCGGGAGATCGTCCACTGCATCGCCTGCGGGCAGGGCTGCTTCGACAACATCTTTAAGCTCAAGCCGGTGGCCTGCCTCTGCAACCCCCGGGCCGGACGCGAGGCCGAGGGGCCGGTTCCGCCCGCTGAGACCCCCCGGAGGGTGATGGTGATCGGCGGGGGTCCGGCCGGGATGAGCGCGGCGGTGGCGGCCGCCGACCGGGGCCACTCGGTCACCCTTTACGAAAAGGGGCCCCGTCTGGGCGGTCAGCTCCATCTGGCCGCTGCCCCGCCCGGCCGGGGGGAATTCGCCGGCCTCGCCGACGACCTGGCGGCTCAGATGGCGGCCCGGTCGATCAAAACGGTCCTGAACACCGCCGTCGATCGGGCGGCCATCGAGGCCGAGGCTCCCGACGAGGTGGTTCTGGCCACCGGCGCCGTCCCGCTGGCTCCCGATATCCCCGGCGCGGACCGGCCCCACGTGGTCCAGGCATGGGATGTCCTCGATGGCCGGGTCCGGGTGGGGCATCGGGTCGTGGTGATCGGCGGCGGGGCCGTCGGCGTCGAGACCGCTCTCTATCTGGCTGAAAAGGGGACCTTGTCGGGCGATGCGATCCGGTTTCTTCTGGTCAACCGGGCCGAGGACCCGGAGGTCCTCTACGAGATGGCCACCCGGGGCACCAAGTCGGTCACCCTGGTGGAGATGACCGACCGGGTGGGCCGGGACATCGGAAAGACCACCCGCTGGGGGATGCTCCAGCACGCCGCCCGGGACGGGGTCCGGACCCTCACCGACACCACCGCTCTGGAGATCACCGAAACGGGGCTCCGGGTCGAGACCGCCGACGGGACCGAGGAAATCCCGGCCGATACCGTGGTCCTCGGCGTCGGCGCCGTTTCATACAACCCGCTCGAAGAGACCGTCCGGAGCCTGGGGATTCCCTGCAAGGTGGTGGGAGATGCCCGTCGGGTGGGCAAGGCCTTTGACGCCGTCCACGACGGGGACGCCGCCGGACGGGGGATATGATCGAGCGGGATTTCGACGTCGCCTTGATTTCGGACCTGGCCCTCCGGGAAAAGCAGATTCAGCAGCGCTACCGGCCGGTGATCGCCGTCCACAAGTGGTTTGCCCGCCGGCCGGGAACGGTCTTCCGGGGGCTGCTCCTGTCGGAGCTGACCGACGGGCCTCTGGCCGAGACTTTCTACCGGAGCCATGACCTGAGGGGGCGTCGGGTCGCCGACCCTTTTATGGGCGGCGGTACCCCGCTGCTCGAAGCCAACCGGGTGGGCTGCGACGTGGTGGGATGCGACATCAATCCCATGTCCTGGTGGGTCGTTCGCCAGGAGATCCGGCACCTCGATCTCGAGGCCTACCGCCGGGCCGCCGACGACCTGTGCCGGTCCCTGGAGCGGGATCTGGGACATCTTTATCGGACCACCTGCGCGGTTTGCGGCTCGGACCGGGCCAAGGTCAAGTATTTCCTCTGGGTCAAGATCCGGGACTGCTCCGCCTGCGGAGCGGAGATCCGGCTCTTTCCCGGCTATCTCGTTTCCCACAACCGGCGGCACCCCCGATTCGTCTTTCTCTGTCCGGCCTGTGGTGATCTCTCGGAGCGTGAGGATCGGGACCGGCCGGGGGATTGCGATTCCTGTGGAGCGCCATTGAAGGCCGAGGGGCCGGCCCGGCGGGGCAGGTGTCCCTGCCCCCGGTGCGGGGAGATTCACCGGTTTCCGGCTCCCGGAGACGGGCCGCCGCGCCATGCCCTTTTTGCTCTGGAATACTTCTGCCCGTCGTGCCGACCGGCCCACACCGGGCGGTTTTTCAAACGGCCCGATAACGGGGATCTGGACCGGCTGGCGGAGGCCGATCGCCGGTGGGCCGGGATGAGCGCCCGGTTCGTCCCGGAGGACGAGATCCCGCCGGGCGATGAGACGGACCGGCTCCACCGCTGGGGGTACCGGCGATATCGGGAGATGTTCAACCCCCGGCAATTGATCGCCCTGGAAGCGGCCTGCCGGATCATCGACGGGACGGCGGATGATCGGATTCGGGACGCCCTGGCCACCAACCTCTCCGACCTCCTGCGGTACCAGAACATGCTCTGCCGGTATGACGCGGCGGTCCTCAAGTCCCTGGACATCTTCTCCGTCCACGGCTTTCCGGTCGGCCTGATCCAGTGTGAGTCGAACATTTTGGGAATCCGGGGACTCACGGGCAAGCCGGTGGGAAGCGGCGGCTGGCTGAACATCATCGAAAAGACCATTCTGGCGGAGGCGTTTTGTCAAACGCCTTTTGAATACCGGATCAACGGGCGGAAAAAGGTGAGGGTGGACCTGCCGGATGAATGGATCGGAGACCGGCGGGAGGGTCTTTTCGGGGTCAGCCGGCGCGATGTCGATCTCCATTGCGGGGACGCGGTGGAATTGGACCTGCCCGCCGACAGCCTGGACGCGGTCCTGACGGATCCCCCCTATTTCGGCAATGTCCAGTATGCGGAGCTGATGGATTTCTGCTATGTCTGGCTCCGGAAGCTGGTCGGCGGGACCCTGCCGACGTTTTCCGTTCCCTCGACCCGGAATGCCGGGGAGCTGACGGGAAACGTGAGTATGAAGCGGGATCTGGTTCATTTTGCCGGCGGGTTGTCCCGGGTCTTTTTTCGGATGACCGTTGCCCTGAAACCCGGGGCCCCATTGGCATTTACCTATCATCACAACCG
This sequence comes from uncultured Desulfobacteraceae bacterium, assembly GCA_964396575.1. Lineage (GTDB taxonomy): Bacteria > Desulfobacterota > Desulfobacteria > Desulfobacterales > JAABSP01 > CAYNGG01. The sequence continues at coordinate 3,871 of CAYNGG010000110.1, forward strand.
GTTGGACGCCTATCATCCGGTTGCCGTCGCCGTCCTGGACGCGGGGCTGACGGTCTCCGCCGCCCTGCACTGTCCCGGCGAGATGGGGGCATCCATCCACATCAGCGGGACCGGATCATCCATCATCGACACGATCTTCGTCTGCCGGACGACGGGGCGGATTCCGAAAGCGTCGATTGTCGAAACCCCGGCGGCCGTTGATCAATTGGTGGGAGCCGATGTCCGTCGCCTGATCGCCGGTGGGGTCCGTCCCACCGCCGGGGACCTCAGGTGCATCGGATACGGTCACCTGATCCGGCTGGCGGTCTGGTTTCTTCGGGGCGGCTGGCGACCGGAGGTGGGAATGGCGGAGAAGCTGGACCGGGTGCGGGCGTGGCTGGAGGGGTTCGGGAAACCCGTCGCCGTCGCCGACCCGGAGGCGGCGAAATGGGATGTGCCGGCGGTGAGCGACGACGGCGGATGGGTCGCCTTTCCGACCGCCGGGTCCGGAAGGCGGAGCGATGATCATCCGGCTTGCGGCGAGGGGACCGGTGGTTACGTTGAGGTGATGGAGATGGATGGCCGAATCCGACCCTGTTCGGGCCTTTCGGTCCGATGACGAGGGGGGCGGCGTTATCGACTTATCGACAACCCTAAGAGATGATTAAGGACCTTGAGATGACTGAAGAGCAGGCCGATTTCTGGCAATCCCATTCGCTCAAGTTTCTGGAGATGGCCTTCCGGACGGACCGGCAGGAGACGGTGGCCCGGCCGGACGGCTTCGGGGAAAAGACCGGACAATGCGGGGACACGATCGCGTTCTACCTGTCACTCGACGGCGACCGGATCGAGTCGGTCTCCTACCGGATCAACGGGTGCATCTTCACCAATGCCTCCGCCAATGCCTGTGCCGAGCTGGCCGAGGGCCGGACCCTGGCCGAGGCCTGGGAGATCACCCCGGATACCCTGGCGGATTACCTGGAGACCCTTCCGGAAGATCATTATCATTGTGCCGAGCTGGCCGTCGGGGCGTTCTACCTGGCTCTGGCCAATTGCCGGGAGGTCCGGCGGGCTCCCTGGAAGAAGCTTTACCAATAGCCCCCGAGAGCCCGCATTCCCGGTCCAGCCGGCCTTTTCCGATTAGGTCTTGACATCATAAGATGATTTGTTTATAGCTCGTCTCTTGAAAGTCGAATCGGTGTAGCTTTACCACCGAATTTTTTGCATCGCGTTAGCCTGATAAGTCGGCAGGTTATCGATCCACGGAGATGAGGCGGGCGTGAACAGACATCTGAAAGCGGTTTTATCCGAAAAGCGGGACGCCATTGTCAAGCGATGGTTCGAGGCGGTCGCCCGGACCTATCCGGCTGACACGGCCCGGTTTCTCCAGGCGCAGCGGGACCCGTTTGCCAATCCCGTGGGCAACACCACGATCCGCGGGCTCAACGGGCTGTTCGATCAGCTCCTGGCTGAGATGGCCCCTGACGAGGTGATCGCCTGTCTTGATCCCATTATTCGTATCCGGGCGGTCCAGAGCTTTACCCCTTCCCGGGCCGCGGGCTTCGTCTTCGCCCTCAAGGCCATCATCCGGGATCAGGTAGGCAAGCGGGGGGCGGAAGGGTCCATTGCCGACGGGCTGATCGACCTCGACGGCCGGATCGACGACATGGGGCTGATGGCCTTCGACGTCTATATGCGATGCAAGGAAAAGGTCTATCAGATCAAGGCCAATGAGATGCGGAATCGGACTTACAGCGCGTTTCATCGGGCCGGCTTGGTGCGGGAAATTCCGGAAGACGGACCGGATTTAAGTAAAACCATAGAGTAGAGGTAGGATTCCATGAATGTAAAGTACATGTTTTCCCTGATTGCGGTGCTGCTGCTCTGCCTGCTCGCTTACGCGGGCACGGAGGTGGCAGGGATGAAGACGCTGTTCGGCGTGGTGATCCCATACTTCGCCTTTCTGGTCTTCGTGGTCGGGTTCACCTACCGGGTAGTTGATTGGGCCCGGTCGCCGGTTCCCTTCCGCATCCCTTCCACCTGCGGACAGCAGAAAACACTCCCCTGGATTCAGCACAGCTACACCGATTCGCCCTACACCAAAGCCGGGGTCATCGTTCGGATGGCTCTGGAAATCCTGCTTTTCCGATCGCTTTTCCGGAATATCCGGCTGGAGCAGCATGGCGACCGGATCATTTACCGGTGGGAGAAATGGCTCTGGCTGGCGGCGCTCCTGTTCCATTATTCGTTTGCGGTGGTGGTGGTCCGGCATCTCCGGTTTTTCGCCGAGCCGGTGCCCTTTTTCGTCACCTGGCTGGAGCTCCTGGACGGCTTTTTTCAAATCCTGTTGCCGGGCTTGTTTCTGTCCGGCGCGGTTCTGCTGGTGGCGGTGACGTACCTCCTTCTCCGGCGGATCTTTACGGCCCAGGTCAGCTACATCTCTCTGGCGGCCGATTACTTTCCGCTGTTTCTGATCATCGGCATCGCCGTTTCCGGCATCATGATGCGGTATATCACCAAGGTGGACGTGGTGGCGGTCAAGGAGCTGACCATGGGGCTGGTTACATTCCGGCCCACGATTCCCGAAGGGGTCAGCGGGATTTTTTACGTTCATCTCTTTTTCGTCTCCGTGCTGCTGGCCTACTTTCCCTACAGCAAGCTGATGCACGCCGGCGGGATCTTCCTGAGCCCCACCCGGAACCTGCCCAATAACAGCCGGGCGGTCCGCCACGTCAACCCCTGGAACCAGCCCGTCAAGGTCCACACCTACGAGGAATACGAAGACGATTTCAGAGAAAAAATGATTGATGCTGGCCTGCCAGTGGAAAAAGGAGCATAATCCCCATGTCAGAAGAGCTGCCGAAACCCGATGAGATTCTGGGCGGGCTTGAGCACCAGCCGACCCATCAACCATGGATGGACACCCCCACCGAGATCCGGAAGGGGATGTACTGTTACGCGGCCAACCCCAAGAGCCAAAAGATCCTCAGCTTTCCATTCGCCCGGGAATGGAACCCGGCTGAAAGCGACTGGAAGCTGCCCGAGAACTGGCAGGAGATCATCCATAACGGATTCAAGGAGCGCCTGGACCGGTTCCGCTCCATCAAGGTTTTCATGGACATCTGTGTTCGGTGCGGAGCCTGCGCCGACAAGTGCCACTTTTTCATCGGCACCGGGGACCCCAAGAACATGCCGGTCCTCCGGGCCGAGCTCCTTCGCTCCGTTTACCGGAACGATTTCACCACCGTCGGCAAGATCCTCGGCCGGCTCAACGGAGCCCGGCCCATGACCGAGGACGTCCTCAAGGAGTGGTGGTATTACCTCTTTCAGTGCTCCGAGTGCCGGCGCTGCTCGGTTTTCTGCCCCTACGGGATCGACACCGCCGAGATCACCATTTTCGGCCGGGAGCTCCTTAACCTCCTCGGGCTCAACATCGACTGGATCGCCACCCCGGTTTCCAACTGCTATATGACCGGAAACCACCTCGGCATCCAGCCCCACGCCTTCAAGGACATGCTCGAATTTTTCGTGGATGACCTCGAGGAGATGGTGGGGGTCCGGGTGGAGCCGAATTTCAACAAAAAGGGCGCCGACATCCTTTTTATTACCCCCTCCGGCGACGTCTTCGCCGACCCGGGCACCTACACCTGCATGGGGTACATGCTCCTCTTCCACTATCTGAAGGAGCGCTACGGGCTCGATATCACCTGGAGCACCTATGCATCCGAAGGCGGCAACTTCGGGTTTTTCACCTCCCATGAGACCATGAAGCGGCTCAACGCCAAGATGTACGCTGAAGCCAAGCGGCTGGGGGTTAAGTGGATTCTCGGCGGCGAGTGCGGCCACATGTGGCGGGTGATTCATCAGTACATGAACACCCTCAACGGCCCGGCGGATTACCTCGAGACGCCGACCTCGCCCATCACCGGAACCCGGTTCGAAAACGCCAAGTCCACCAAGATGGTTCATATCGCCGAGTTCCTCGCCGACCTGATCAAGCACGACAAGCTCCCGCTGAACCCCAGGCGCAACGACCACCTGAAGGTGACCTTCCATGACTCCTGTAACCCCGCCCGAGGGATGGGCATGCTCGAGGAGCCGCGGTATGTCATCAAAAACGTCTGCAATAACTTCTACGAGATGCCCCCCAACACGATCCGGGAGCAGACTTTCTGCTGCGGCAGCGGGTCGGGCCTGAACGCCGGGGAGGACATGGAGCTCCGGCTCACCGGCGGCCTTCCCAGAGCCAACGCCGTCCGGTACGTCCATGACAAATTCGGCGTGAATATGCTCGCCTGCGTCTGCGCCATCGACCGAGCGGTCTTTCCGGCCCTCATGGAATACTGGGTTCCCGAAGTCGATGTGACCGGAATGTCTGAGCTGGTGGCCAACGCGCTGGTGGTGCCTGGTGAGCATGACCGGCTCACCGACCTCCGCGGGGAGGACCTGCCGGGAATGGAGGAAGACGATGCCGAGTAACAAAACGCTTTACGACAAGGAAAAGATCATCGCCGGCCTGGTGATTTTCCTGGTGCTGGTGACGTTTCCTTTCTGGTATAACCTCGGAAAAGCGGCCCCCGCTCCCGAGCTGGAGCTGACCGAGGTGGCCAAAAAGGCCGAGAAATGCGTCCGGGAGACCGACTACATGCGCGAGGAGCACATGCAGCTTTTAGACGAATGGCGAGACCGGGTGGTCCGGGACGGCCAGCGGCTTTACGTCAATCCCGATCAGCACAAGGCCTACTATATGAGCCTGTCCAACACCTGTCTGGACTGTCATTCCAACAAGGAAGAGTTCTGTGACCGGTGCCATACCTATTCGTCGGTCGATCCCTACTGCTGGGATTGTCACATTGATAACCCGAAGGAGGCGGAATAATGGAAGACAGCAGACGAAAGTTTCTGAAGCTTGCCGGCATCTCCGCGCTGGGCCTCGGCGCCAAGCCGGCGTTCGATGCGATGGCGGCATCGGGATCCGCCCCTGCCGAGCCTTCGACCGAGCGGTGGGAGAAAGCCCTGACGGCGACCCAGTGGGCCATGGTCATCGATACCCGGAAGCTCACCTCCCCCGCCGATGTCGAGCCGATCATCGAGGCCTGCCACAAGATCCACAATGTCCCGGAGATGGAAAACAAGCGGCATGAGATCAAATGGATCTGGGAGACCGAGTTCAAGCACGGCTTCCCCGGCCAGGCAGCTCAGTTCATGGACGAGCACATCCGGCACATGCCTTTTCTGGTGCTCTGCAACCACTGCGAAAACCCGCCCTGCGTCCGGGTCTGCCCCACCAAGGCGACCTTCAAGAACGACCAGGGCATCGTGCTCATGGACTTCCACCGCTGCATCGGCTGCCGGTTCTGCATGGCCGCCTGCCCATACGGCTCCCGGAGCTTCAACTTCCTTGATCCCAAGCCCTTCATCGAGGAGGAGAACAAGAAGTTTCCCACCCGGATGCGGGGGGTCGTGGAAAAATGCAACTTCTGCGCTGAGCGGCTGGCCATCGGCCAAATGCCCGCCTGCGTTGAGGTCTCCAACGGTGCCATCGCCTTCGGAGACCTCTACGACCCCGACTCGGAGGTCCGGAAGCTGATCAGCGAGAACTTTACGATCCGGCGGAAACAAGGCCTGGGCACCGAACCGGCCGTTTACTACATTATATGAGGTGGTCATGCTTGAACTAGCGCTCAAAGGAAGCAAAAAATACTATGGATGGCTGGCGGTGGTGCTGACGGTCATCGGCGTCGGGACCATCAGCTATCTCTGGCAGTTCACCACCGGTCTGGGGATCACCGGCCTGAGCCGTGACGTCTCCTGGGGCTTCTACGTGGCCCAGCTCACCTTTCTCGTCGGAGTGGCCGCCGCGGCGGTGATGGTCGTCCTGCCCTACTACCTCCACGACTACAAGGCCTTCGGCCGGATCACCATTCTGGCCGAGTTTCTGGCCATCCCGGCGGTCCTCATGTGCCTGCTCTTCGTCCTGGTGGACCTTGGCCAGCCCATGCGGATGCTCAACGTGATCTTCTATCCCACGCCCAACTCGGTGCTATTCTGGGATATGATCGTTCTCAACGGCTACCTCCTGCTCAACCTTCTCATCGGATGGAACGTCCTGGAGGCCGAGCGGCACGGGGTTCATTATCCCATGTGGGTCAAGCCGTTGATCTACATCTCGATCCCCTGGGCGGTCTCGATCCACACGGTCACCGCCTTTCTGTACGCGGGCCTGCCGGGCCGGGGATTCTGGCTCACCGCCATCATGGCCCCCCGGTTTCTCTCATCGGCCTTTGCCGCCGGTCCGTCCCTGCTGATTCTCCTCTGCCTGCTCATCCGGCGGATCTCTAACTTTGATCCGGGCCGGGAGCAGATCCAGTCTTTGGCCAAGATCGTGACCTACGCCATCATCCTGAACGTCTTCTTTTTCCTCTGCGAAATCTTCACGGTCTTCTACAGCCAGCTCCCTGAGCACATGGATCACTTCAAGTACCTCTTCGTCGGGTTCCATGGTCACGGGGCTCTGATTCCCTGGATGTGGACGGCCATGGGGCTGATGCTTTTCGCCATCCTGATGCTCGTGATTCCCCAGGTGCGGCGGAACGAGGCAACCCTGGCCGTTGCCTGCGTCGCGATCTTCATCGGCACCTGGATCGACAAGGGGCTCGGCCTGATCTCCGCCGGCTTCATCCCCAACCCGCTCCATGAGGTCACTGAATACATTCCCACCGTGCCCGAAATCCTGATCACCCTGGGGGTTTACGGAATCGGGGCCCTGGTTATGACCGTTCTTTACAAGATGGTCATCTCCATCAAGGAGGAAGTCGCCGCCTGATCCCCACCCCGTCCGGCCGCCCGGTGACTCACTTTTCCGGGCGCCCGGCCGACCATTTCAGCATCGGCAATGGAACGGGCCTTTCACACCTTGTGGAAGGCCCGTTTTCGGTTGAGTCGGGGCCCGTTTCCGGGACCGGACGCGAGGGAGTCGGAAAGATGGACCAAAACCGGGAAATCGCGAAAGTCCGCCGAAAGGTCAGCGTAAAGGACCAGCCCACCGATTTCGCCTACTGGCGGACC
>CAYNGG010000111.1:0-10917 GCA_964396575.1 uncultured Desulfobacteraceae bacterium
CGGCCAGGGGGCGGACCGTCATTCCTCTCGCGGCCAGGCCGTCCAGTAGTGTTTCCACCTCCCGGAAAAAGGCCCGGCGCCGGGGCGGGTCCGGGGGGGCGATGTCGTGGAGCAGGATGATATCATCGGGGCGGAGATTTTGCAAAATCCGACGGGCCAGGCCGTCCACCCGGCGGTTGCCCCGGTCCCCGGCCCGGCGGGACCAGTTGACGGCGGCCAGGCCCAGCTCGTCGAGGACGGGCCGGAGGCGGGGGTTGGTGATCCCGACTGGCGGGCGGAAGACGAGCGGCTCGACACCCCGCTCCCGGAGCGTCGCCTGGGCCGAGGCGATCTCCCGGCGGAGGGCTCGGGTCCCCTTGAGCATCAACAGCGGGTCATGGGTCTGGGAATGGTTCCCGACGGCGTGGCCGGCCCGGAGGATCGCATCGACGAGATCGGGATGCCGCCGGGCCCGCTCACCCGTGAGGAAGAAGGTGGCCGGCATCTTCCGGTCGGCCAGGATATCCAGAAGGACCGGGGTGGTGACCGGGTCAGGCCCGTCGTCAAAGGTCAGAGCCACCGATCGGGTCCCGGTCCGTCCCCGGACGATCACCGGGAGAAAAAGCGGGAGCATCGGGAGGAACGGCGCGGCCAGACATAAGAGGACGAAGAGGGTCAGGGGGACGGTCGCGAGGCTCGGGTCGATGAAGGCCAGAAGGACGGCGGCGGCATGGGCGGCCGCTCCGGCGGTTTCGGCCGGAGAGAGCCGCCGGCGGCGGCTAAGCCCGGACACGAGCGTCAAACCAGACCGATTCGGGGTTCCCGCCGGAGGGGGATGTCCCCTTCAGATCGAATCCGGTTGCGTCGAGGGCGGCCGCGATCTCCTCTTGGGTCCGGAAGGTGGCCGGGATTCGGGCGATCCGGCGCCGGAGGGCGTCCAATCGCCAGAGCCGGCTCCCCCGCCCGGCCGGCGGGATGACCGCCCGGATCAGGAGCCGGCCGCCGGGCGTCAGTCGTTGCCGGAGCCCGGCCAGAGTCGCTTCCAGGGCCGGATCGTCGAGGTAGTGAGCCATATCGAGCATCAGGGCGAGATCGGCCTCGTCCGGCGGGTTGCTCAGGTCCGGCGCGGCCCCGACCGCCGCCCGGCCCCGGTCCCCGAAGACGGCCCCGGCGACCCGGACCCGCTCCGGGTCGGGGTCGATCCCGAAGACGGTCGCCGCCGGGCTCGTCTCTAAAATCCAGGCCCCCGGAACCCCGAAGCCGCAGCCCAGGTCGATGACCCGGACGGGCGATCCCACCCGATCGGAAAGCTCGGCAAACATCGGGTCCAGAGCGGTCTTGAACCGGGCGAAAAGGCGGGGGTAGGGCTCCAGGCCCCGGTACCGGGCCAGAACCCGGTCCCGGACCGACCCGCCGGCGGAGAGCCTCGGCCGACGGATAAACCGGGACCGGAGGACCGGCGGGAGGATGAAAAAGGCTCCGGCCGCTGAAAAGGCGATCCCGGTGGCCGAAGTCACCCCGGCGCCGTGGAGCAGGGCGTGGTCGGCGAAGACCAGGGCTCCGAAGCCGATCAGGGTCGAAGCCGCCGCCATGAAGACCGCGGTTTTCACCGGCCCGGCCGCCGGATGGCCGATATCCCCGTAACGCTGGTGGGACCGGACCAGGAAGAGGGCGTAGTCAACCCCCATCCCGAAGACCACGATCCCCAGCATCAGGCCGGGGATGTCTAAGGGGTGGCCGACGAGGCGGAGGGTCCCGAGGGTGCAGACCAGCGCGAACCCGACGGGCAAAAGGGCGGTGAGGGTGTAGCGCCAGTCGAGGAAAAAGACGAATAAGAGCCCGGTCACGCAGGCCCCCACCACCAGGAGCATCCGGAAAAAGGTCGAAAAGAGAAGTCCGCCGAGATGGTCGCTGAAATGGCCGGGGTCAAAGCAGTGGCTGCCCTCACCGGCATAATCCCGGCGGAAGGCGGCCGGGTCGTAGGCCGGCCCCGGCGTCATCCCGGAAACGCTCACCCACCCCGACCCGCCAGGGGCCTCGGCGATCCCCAAAAGCGGGTAATCCCGTTCCGGCACCGGTCCGGCCGGGGGCAGGGGGGCGGCGAGGGTCCGGAAAAAGGGGGAAAAGGCGCCGGGGGAAAAGCCGAGGTCGGCTCCGGCGTCGGTCAGGGTCTTGCGGAGCTCATCGATCCGGTCCGGGGTCCAGAAATCCCGCCAGGCCGCGTAATTGGCTTGCCGGACCGTTTCGCCGGGGTAGATGGCCGCCGGGACGAACCCGTCGGTGAACACCTCCCGAGCCCGGTCCTCACGAAACCGGATCAGGGTCCGGTCCCAGGTCTCCCGAAGTCCGGCCACCGAGTCGCCTCCGGTCATGACGTAAACCCGGGAGAGCATCCGGCCGCCCCAGATTTCGGTCATCCGCCGCTCGTCAGCGGCCGCCTCGGGGCTTACGGTGTTCATGGCCGACAGGTCCACCGTGAAATCGGGGCGGGCAAATCCGACGAGGAGGACCGCCAGGGCGGCGCAGAGGAGGGCGCCGGCCGGTCCGTGCCGGGGCGCGGTCAGCCGGTCGGCGATCCCCTGGACCGGCAGGCGCCGGGGCGCGGCGGCCGGGAGCCGGGGAAAGATCGCCGGAAAGACCGTGTGGACGAAAAGAAAGGAAAACCCGATCCCCATGGCGGTGAAGAGGCCGAGCTGCTCGAGGATCGGAAAGTCGCTCAGGAAAAGCGCCCCGAAGGCCCCGACGGTGGTCAGAGCCGCCAGGAGGCCCACCGCCCGGACCTCACGGGCGGCCCGCTTTCCGGCGGTCTCCTCGGGCCGGTCCAGAAAGAGAAGGTAGGCGATCCCGTGATCCACGGTAATCGAGATGATGGCCCCGCCGAACCCGAGGACCATCAGGGAGACGGCGTCGTAGATCACCGACATGGCAAACCAGGCGGCGGCGGTCCCGGCCAGGGCCGGGAAAAAGGCCAAAAGGCCGACCAGGGGCCGGGGAAAGGCCAAAATCAGAAGGAGGGTGATCCCGATCCCGGCCAGGGTCACGGCGGTCTTGACATCCCGGCGGGCGATGGTTTCGTTGTCCAGAGCGGCCCGAAAGGCCCCCATGGGGGTCATCCGGAGGTCCGCGTCGTCGGCCAGGTCCGCTTCGATCCCGGCCATCAGCCCGGACAGCTTCCGGGCAAAGGCGGTGTCGGTCCCCGGCTTTTTCGGGTGAGCCACCAGAAGGAGGTGGGTTCCGTCGGCGGAGAGCATCCGGCCCCGCACCATCCGGACCTCATCGGTGGGCCGCTGGTGAGCCAGCCGGGCGAGGACGATTTCCGAAAGGCCCAGGGGGTCTCCGGCGATGGTCCGTCCCCGGCCGATCCCGGAAAGGCTCGAGAGGTCCCGCCGGAGGTTTTCCAGCCGGTCCCGGACCCGTTCGGGCGTCAGCCGGGGGGCCACCCCATCGGCCAGGTCGTCGGCGGAAAAGAGGACCGGGAGCCGTTCGGGAAGCTCGACCGCCAGACCGGCCACGGCCGCCCCCATCGACCCGACCCCCACCCGGTCGAAAAGCCCGCTCGACTTCAAACGGGCTTCCACCTCATCGGCCGCCGCCAGGAGCGCCTTCCGGTCTCCGGTCGGGGACTCCAAATCCACGGCGAGCTGGTCCTGGATGGGATGGCCCCGGAAAAAGGCGACCGCGTCGGCGATCACCGGGTCGTCCGGCGGGAGGTAGCCGATGAGGTCGGCGTCGATCCGGGCCAGCGATACGGCGGCCCCGATCAGGGCCGCGATGGCCACCAGCGCCGCGAGGAAGGGACCGGGGCGGACGGGAAAAGCGCGGATCATGGAAACCTTTAGAAAACCCACCAGGCGAGCCCGGCCAGGAGGAGGACGTGGGCCAGGATGACGGCCCGGCGGTGGATGTGGTAGAATTCGTTTGCTTTTTGAATCCGGCGGATGCCGCCCAACAGCGCCCGGACCCGGTTTAAGACCGGGGTCTGATCGTTGTCGGTGGCCGAATCGCTCTGGAAGGCAAAACACGGACAGGCGGCAAAGGTTCGGCCCCGCTGGAGAGCCCGGAGCCTGTCGTCGTAGGCGGTCCCGTCATAAGGGCGGGCGAGGAGCCGTTCGGCAAAGGGTCGGTTGAGAACGTAGGCGTGGGCCAAGCACTGGTAATCGATCCGGCGGACCCCCGGCCAGCCGGTGGGCCGGCTCCCCCGGACCATGCAGCCGAAGCAGAAAAGGTCCCAGTCGGGCTCGGTCTCCATGAAATCCAGAGCCCGGGCCAGCCCGGCCGGGGTGAACCGCTCGAAAACCACGTCGTCTTCGAAGACCGCCACCCGCCGGGCTCCGGCGGCCAAAGCGTCCCGGATGCAGTCGGCGTGAGCCGCGTAGATCCCGGCCTCGCAGCCGTCGGGGTGCCGGTCCACCAGGTGAAAGAGAACCCGGTCGGTCAACCCAACCCGGAAGAACGCCCGGGCCGCATCGGCCTGACGGTCGGTCCGGTGGCGGAGGGAGATGCAGTAAATCCGGTCGATCCGGTCCCAGAGCGGGCCGGCATCGCCCATTGAAGGCGGCGGGTCCAAAACCCCCTTTTCCAATCCGGGCATCGGCATTATACTGTCGGGCGACCCGCCGCTTCCGCCGACCGTCCGGCCGACGGCGCGGTCCGACCTTCCCTTACTGAACGGATACGCCATTGATTCGATACATTGCTCGAAAAGTTGCCGCCACGGAATATGCCCGATCGGCCGTGGCGGAGGGGGCCGATCTGTCGGCCTTCAAGGCCCGGCCCACCCTCCGGATTATCTGCGGGGTGTCGGCCATCGCCTTCAGCTATGTCATCGGCTGGCCCCTGATCAGCTTTTGCGGGACCCTGGCGGTTTACTTCCGGGAGCCGCTCATCCTGGGGATCGGCGGGCCGGTGGCCTACGGCGGCTCCCACCTGATGTTCCTGTTGGGGATGTACCTGGCCGGAGCCGAGTATTCGATGATCTTTTTCCGCTGGGCCACCCGGATGGCGGTGGAGCGGTACGCCGACCCGGCCGACCGCGTTACCCCACCCGCCGGCCAAATGCCCGGTGAGCCAGATGCCGCTGCCGGGGGCGGTAAGTCCCGTCCGCCATCTCCATCCGAACCACCTTCTGATAGAGCTTCGACATCCTGATCCGCTGGGGCTCGTCCCGGTAGAAGGTCTCCCAGGCCTCGTGAAAGAGGGCCTGGAGCCGGTCGGCCGACATTTGCCGGGGGTGAAAGACCACCTTCCCGGCGCCGTAGTCGTCCCAGTCATAAGAAAAAATCCGACCCTCGCCGTGGAGCAGGTCCCAGGCTTTGGTGTGGGGAAAGGGCGTGAGGACCGTAAACTCGGCCAGGTCGAGGTCGATTTCGAGGAGAAAGTCGATGAGCCGTCGGATGTCGTCTTCGGTCTGGCGGTCGAGCCCCAGCAGAATCGTCCCCTCCACGCCGATCCCGTGGTCGTGGTACCGCCGGATGCGCTCCCGGATGAGGTCCGAGGTGTCGAAGACCGCCTGGTAAACGTACCAGGCACCGGCTTGGGCCGCGAGATCCAGCACATCAGGCCGGTCGGCGATGGGGTGGCTGCACCACTTTTTCCTGAGCGGGATCATCTCGGTGAAGAGGTCCTTGACCCAATCGACGTCCTGGGCCAGGGAATTGTCCACCAGAAAAAGCCGGTTGTTGTCGATCCCGGCCATCTCCGCCACGGACATCTCGACGGGCCGGGGCCGAAACTCCCGGCCGCCAAGGTAGGCCACGGCGCAGGGAAAGCAGTGGAACCGGCAGCCCCGTGAGGCATGGACCAGATCGACCATCTGAACGCCCTTGTAGTTGTAGAGCTCCCGGTTCAGGATGTCCCGCCGGGCCGGCCCCACCGTTTCGATGGGGGGACGCCGGTCCATGTAGTCGTAGATCGGCTCCAGCTCGCCCCCGCGCCAGTCGTCTATGACCGTCTCCATCCGGCCTTCGGCTTCCCCTAAAAAGACGGAGTCGGCGTGGGCGGCGGTCTCCTCGGCGTGGAGCATGGTCGCGATCCCGCCGAAGATCACCGTGACCCCCCGCGCCCCGAAAGCATCGGCAATGGCCCAGCCCCGCTTGACCTGGATGGTCAGCATCATGGAGATCCCCACCATGTCCACTGGCATGTCGAAGTCGATCTCCTGGAGATTTTCGTCGATGAAGGTTACCTCGACATCCGAAGGGAGCGCGGCGGCAAAGACCACCGGGCCGTGGGGCGGGAGATGGAACTCGGTCTGGCCCTCGAGCTTGGGCCATTTGGGGTAAATTAGCAGAAACCGCATGGGGCCTCCATAAGGGGTTCAAGGGGTCGGTGGCGGGGTTCCGGCCGGAACTTGCCGGGCCGATACAAGGGTGAGCCGAAGCCGGTAGCCCAGGGGGCCGTGGCCGGTGAGCACCACGGTCCGGGGGATTTGATCATCGAGCCCGGTCGCCCGGATCGTCCGATGGGGCCGGCCGTCGTGGTAGCGCCGGATCTCCCAGCCGTCCGGGAGGGGGATGACGTCCACCGTCTCGCCGGGGCCGGGCCGGTACCGGCACCGGGCCGCGCCCGCTTGGGTCCGGCCGATCCGGTCGGGCGCCGGGGCCGGCGGAAAGCTCAGGAGCCGGAGATCGGCCACAATCCCCTCGACCAGAGCCGGGTCATCAAAGGGCGGAACCGCCCGGTGGATTTCGGTCCGGCCGTCGGCCCAGCCGGCATCGACCAGGACAAAGCCTTCGGGGGTCATCATGGACAGCCGGAGGGTGGCGGCTCCGGCGTCCACGGCCAGCGCCCCCATCGCCACCCGGCGCCCGCCCCCCGGCGGGGTCGCGATCACCGAATGGACAAGCTCCCAGCGGCCGGTCGGATAGACGGCGGGGCACTCGGCGCGAAGCCGCTCGGCTGTCTCCGGCCCGACCGGTGTCAGGGGCGGCACCCCGGCGCACCCGGCGGCCAGGAGAAGGACGGCGGCAAGGACGGCCCGGCCGGTCACGAGGGACTCCGGAAGACCGACGGGTCGATCTCGACGTTAATGGCGGCGTCCTTGAAAAGGATCTCGGTGTAGGCCTCGGGTCCCTCGACGATGACCACCGATTTCAGGAGGCCGGGCCGGTCGGAGAGGTGAAGGACGATCCGCTGGATAAAGGCCCCGAAAGCGGGATCGACGGGGGTGAGGATGATCCGCCGGCCGGGAGCCAGCTCGGCCTCGAAAGCCGGGTTATCGACAAACCGGCCCTCGAGCCAGGCGGTGATCTCCCCGACGACGGCATCCATGGCGGACAGGCCGCCGCCCGCCTCCCGGATGAGGCCCTCATCGGTCCGGGTGTATCGGGTCACATCGCCGTCGTCCATCAACAAGACGCTGTCCACAGGGGTTCGGTAGGCCCATCTGAGGGCGTCGGGGGCTGAGTAGGCAAAGGAGCCCTCGGAGACCAGCGGCTCGGCCAAAATGGGGAGATGCTTTTTCTGGATGAAGTCGGCCCGGACCGTCCGGATTTCGCCGGCTTCCCGCCGGAGACCCTCCCAGGTGTCGGCCCAGCCGATCAGGATGACGACGGCAACCGCCAGGATCAGACCGATGGCGGCCGGCCGTCGGCAAAAGGCGCGGATCACAGCATCCCCCCGTTGACCGAGAGGACCTGGCCGGTGATGTAGGAGGCGTCGTCGGAGAGGAGAAACCGGACCGCCTTCGCCACCTCGTCGGGCCGGCCGATCCGGGCCATGGGAATCCGATTTTTGATCTCCCGGACCGGAGCCGCCTCGATCATCTCGGTGTCGATGAGGCCGGGGGCCACCACGTTGACTCGAACCCCGAGCCGGGCCACTTCGGCGGCCAGGGCCCGGCTGGCCCCGATAAGCCCGGCCTTGGCGGCGGCGTAATTGGTCTGGCCCCGGTTGCCCACCAGAGCGGAGACCGAGGCGATGGAGACCACCGCGCCCCGTTTTCTCGCCATCATGGCGTTTACCACCGGCCGGGTCACGTGGTAGAACCCCCGGAGCGTCGTGTCCACCACCGTGTTCCAGTCCTCGGGGGGCATCATGATGAACAGGCCGTCGGCGGTCACCCCGGCGTTGTTGACCAGGGCTTCCACGTCGTGATACCGGTCCAGGATGTCATCGACGGCCCGGCCGGCCGCTTCGGGGTCGGCCACGTCAAAGGCGACGGCGGTTCCGTCGCCCCCGGCCTTCCGGATGGCCGCCACCGTTTCCTCGGCCGCCTCGATCCGGGCATGGCAGGTGACGATGACGAAATACCCGGCCGCCGCCAGGTCGATGGCGATGGCCCGGCCGATCCCCCGGCTCCCGCCGGTGACAATGGCCGATCGGTTCCGCGTTTGGATAGGGTTCACCTCGTCTCCTCCGCCGGCTCCCGGATCACTTGAAGGACCGCCGACCCGGCCGGCCGGCCGTCGATCGTGCAGGTCCCCTCGATCTCGGTGTAGGCGTCCATGGACCGCCGGACCGTCGCCCGGGTTTCCACCGAAGCGCCAACCGGAATGGGCTCCGACGGGAGCCGGGCCGACTTGACCCCCACCAGCCAGCCGTTTGCCGGCCGGGCCTCGGGGTCGTCGGCCAGGGTTTTGGCCCCGATGGCCACCGCCGCCGTCTGAGCGGCCAGCTCGATGATGACCAACGGGCTGATGCCGCCGCTTTCGGCCGGGGGCCAGTCATCGCCGGCCACCGCCAGGGTGACCGCGCCCTCGCCGGCGGCTTCGATGATCCGGTGGATGAGGCGCATCCGGTCCCGGTGAGGGATCAGGTGCTCGATCTCGGGAAATCTGGGGTCGGAATCCGGCATGGTCCAGGGTCTGGGTTAAGATTCGGGTTGAATCATGGATCGAAAACGTTTATATGAAACGTTTTGGTCAACGGCTATGTACACGATATTTACCATCCTGTAAAGAATCGAGTGCGGGGCCTGTGTCGCCCCGCGGCGGTGGTGCCCATGGATATTCTGGTCAACGAGCTCAAAGCAAAGATCGTCGAGACCCTGAACCTCATCGACGTCGCTCCCGATGAGATCGACCCGGCCGAGCCCCTGGTGGGAGGGGAGCTGGGTATCGACTCCATTGACGTCCTCGAGCTGGTGATGATGATCGAAAAGGACTACGCGGTGAAGATCGACAACAAGGAGGTGGGAGCCCAGGTCTTCGCCTCGGTCAACGCCATGGCCGGCTACATCTCCGAGCATCGGCCCGAGCGGCCCAACTGAGCCATCCCCGGTTGTCCCGGCCATGAAGCTTTTACTCATATCGGCCAATCCGGTCACCACTCCCTACCCGGTCTATCCCCTCGGGCTGGACCACGTGGCAAGAGCGGTCTCGCCGCCTCACCGGGTCGAGATCATCGACATCAATTCGGTCCGGCGTTTAGACGGGCTGGGCGAGCGGGTCCGGGCGGCGGCCCCCGACGCCGTGGGGGTGGCCATCCGGAACGTGGACAACACCGACATGGCCGATCCGGTGAGCTACCTCCCTTTCCACCGGACGGCGGTCCGTCATATCCGGAACGCCTGGGACGGCCCGATCATCCTGGGAGGCAGCGGGTTTACCATCTTCCCGGCTGAATTCATGGCGGCCCTGGGCGCCGATTACGGGATCATCGGCGAGGGGGAGCGGCTGGCCGGGCTCCTCGATGCCCTCGAGGCGGGCCGGTCCCCGGCGGTGCTCCCCGGAGTCATCCGGCCTTTTGAGGTCCCCGACTATCCCCCGCCCGACCTCGACTCCAGCCCGCAATCAGCGTGGCTGGACCCGGATGCGCAGCACGTGAGCTACTACCTCCGCCGAGGCGGGATGCTCAACCTCCAGACCCACCGGGGCTGCCCGTTTCGCTGTATCTACTGCACCTATCCCCACATCGAGGGCCGGCGGCTCCGGCCGGTCCCGCCAGAAGCGGTCGCCAAGGCGGCCGTCGCTCTCCAGGCGGCCGGGGCCCGCTACCTCTGGATCGCCGATTCGGCCTTCAACGCCGATTTCAACCACAGCGCGGCGGTGGCCGACGCTTTCCGCCGGGCGGGATTGACCATCCCCTGGGGCGCCTTTTTCACCCCGACGGCCCCGCCATCAGGGTATTACCGCCACCTGGCCGAAGCGGGCCTCACCCATGTGGAATTCGGGACCGAATCCCTGGCGGAGCCGGTCCTGTTCGCCTACGGCAAGCCTTTCAACCACGAGGCAGTCTTCGCGGCTCACCGGGACGCCGTCGGCGCCGGCCTCCACGTGGCTCACTATTTTCTGTTCGGCGGGCCCGGAGAGACCGACGGAACCCTCCGGCAAACCCTATCCCGTATTGACAAACTGGAAAAATCTGTTCTATTTCTCTTTGGTGGAATGCGCATTTATCCGCACACCGCCCTTTACGACCGGGCCGTCCGGGAGGGACAAATCGACCCGGGGGGCTCGTTGCTGGCGCCGGTCTTCTACCGGCCGCCGGGACTGGACGCGGGGGCGATGGCCCGGCAGATCCGGGACCGGGCCGCCGGTCGGACCAACTGGATCTGGGGGGCCGGCGGGGATGAGACCGCCGCGATCCTTTCGCGGCTCTATGACAGGGGATTTACCGGACCGTTGTGGGAACAGTTGATCCGATAGCCGGCCGGGAAACCTGGCACACGGTTACTCGAGTCCGGCGAGGGAAAAACGGTGAGATCACCGCTGAAGCCGTGGCCGGGGACGATTCACCATGGTTCGACGGCCACTTTCCCGGTTCCCCCATTCTGCCCGGGATCGCCCAGCTCGCCATCATCGAAGAGGCGGTCCGCCGGGCCGGAGGGGACGGAGGCGCCATCAGCGGCGTGGACCGGCTCCGGTTTAAGGGGATGATCCGGCCGGGAGAACGAATGACGGTCACGGCCCGCCCCGCCAACGAATCGGGAAACCGGTTCAGCGTCCGGGTGAGCACCGACGGCGGGATCGTCTGCACCGGGACGGTGAGGGTGGGGGA
>CAYNGG010000112.1:0-5405 GCA_964396575.1 uncultured Desulfobacteraceae bacterium
CTCACGATAATGTCAGCCTACCACCCGTCGATCCAGCCCGCAAGTCCGCCGGGCGATTTGCCCAAATGACCTTGACACTTCATCGGCTGACGGTTTATGGGAGTGGTCAGACTATATGGCCCGCACATCCCTGATGATGTCCCGACAACCCGGTGGGGAACGGCGCGCCTGCTCCCATCCATCACCAACACAGGAGGCCCCCTCATGCCCATGACCAAAATTGTCTGTACCATCGGCCCGTCATCCAGCGACCCGGCGGTTATCCGCCAGCTTATCCGCACCGGGATGGACGTGGCCCGGCTCAACTTCTCCCATGGCACTCACGAAGAGCACGCCGAGAAAATCCGGACGATTCGAGCCATTTCCGACGAGGTGGGAAAGCCGGTGGCCGTTCTCCAGGATCTTTGCGGCCCCAAGATCCGGGTCGGCGCCGTCAAGTCCCCCGGCCTGCGGCTGGAGCCGGGTGAGACCTTTATCCTGACCAGCCGGCCTGAAGAGGGCGTGGAGAACCGGGTCTCGGTCTCCTACGCATCCCTGCCATCCGAGGTCCGGGTCGGCGACCGGATTCTGCTGGCCGACGGGATGATGGAGCTCCAGGTCCGGGAGACCGACGAAACCGAGATCATCACCGACGTTATCACCGGCGGGGTCCTCACCTCCAACAAGGGGATCAATCTGCCCTCGGGGACCATCAAGGCCCCGGCCCTCACCGACAAGGACCGGACCGACCTCCATTTCGGACTCCAGCACGACGTCGATTACGTGGCCCTCTCCTTTGTCCGGAACCCCGAGGACGTGGCCCAGGTCAAAAAGATCGTCCGGGAGGAAGGCAAGTCCACTCCGGTGATCGCCAAGATCGAAAAGCACGAGGCCATCGACAATATGGAGGAGATTCTCGACATCTCCGACGGCATCATGGTGGCCCGAGGGGATCTGGGTGTGGAGATCCCCCTGGAGCTGGTCCCCGAGATCCAGAAAACCCTCGTCCGGAAGGCCAACGCCCGGGGCAAGCCGGTGATCATCGCCACTCAGATGCTCCGCTCGATGGTTGACTCCCCCCGCCCCACCCGGGCCGAAGCCACCGACGTGGCCAACGCGGTCCTGGACGGGGCTGACGCGGTGATGCTCTCCGAGGAGACCGCCAGCGGCAACTATCCGGTGGAGGCGGTGGACTACATGGCCCGGATCGCTCGGAACGCGGTCCGGACCTTTGACCATCCCCGGTATCTCAGCCTCACCCCGGAAAAGGACGTCTCCGAATCCGTGGCCTATGCCGCCTGCGTCCTGGCCGACCACCTGGATGCGGAGGCCATCATCGCCACCACCCGCTCCGGGTCCACGGCCATGCACATCTCCCGGTTCAAGCCCCGGACCCGGATCATCGCGCTCTCCCCGGAAAAGGACATGGTCCGCCGCCTGGCCCTCTACTGGGGGTGCTACCCGAGTCACGTGGCCCACTACCGGGACACCGACGAATGGATCGAACAGGCGACCGAGGCGGCGATCAAAACCGGTCTCGTCGCCGAAGACGACCTGGTGATCATCACCGCCGGCCTCCCCATCTGGGTCGAGGGCACCACCAACATGCTCAAGGTCAAACGGCTGTAAGCACTAGGCGGCCCCGTCCAAAGCCCGGCGCACGGCCCGGGCCAGGTCGGCCCGGGGGATGGGTTTAATGAGGCAGGCGGTCACCCCCTCTGCCTCGGCCGTCTCCGGCGAGATCCGGTCGCTGAACCCGGTGCAGATGATCACCGGGATTTCCGGGCGGATCTCCCGGATCCGGCGGGCCAGCTTGTCGCCGGTGAGGTTGGGCATGGTCATGTCGGTGATCACCAGGTCAAACCGGTCCGGGGCCCTGGAAAAGGCGGCCAGGGCGTCGAGGCTCCCCTCGCGGGCGGTGACCGTGTATCCGAGCCCTTCGAGCATCTGGCGGAGCAGCCGGACAATAGACCGCTCATCATCCACCACCATGATCCGCTCGGTGCCCCGGCAGGCCGCTCCGGTCTCGGGCAATGAAACGTCGGCCGCGGTTCCCGCCGGCTCGATCAGGGGCAGATGAACCGAAACGGTGCTTCCCCGCCCCACTTCGCTTTCCACCGTGACAAAGCCCCCGTGCTCCACCATGATCCCGTGAACAACGGCCAGGCCGAGGCCGGTTCCCTTTCCCTGTCCCTTGGTGGTGAAATAGGGCTCGAAAACCCGCTCCACCACCGCCGGCTCCATCCCGACCCCGGTGTCCGAAACCCGGATGCGGGCATAACGGCCGGGCTCCGCTCCGGGATGGCCGGCGGCGGCTTCGGGGGAGATCTCGACTTCCTCCAGCCGGACGGTCAAGGTTCCGCCCGCCTCCTCCATCGCGTGAAAGGCGTTGGTGCAGAGGTTCATGACGACCTGGTGGATCTGGGCGGGATCGGCCATCACCGGGCCGGTCGCGTTCATCTCATGCCGGATTTCAACCGTTGTCGGGATGCTGGCCCGGATCATCTTGAGCGACTCGTTGAGGATCGGGGAAATCTGAACCGGCTCCATCTCGGTCTCCGCCTTCCGCGAAAAGGCGAGAATCTGGCTCACCAGATCCCGGGCCCGGAGGGCGGCGTTGAGAATCCCGGTGAGGTGACGCCGCACCGGACTGTCCAGGGGCAGCTCATCGGCGGCCATTTCCGCATACCCGACGATGGGAAACAACAGGTTGTTGAAATTGTGAGCGATCCCCCCGGCCAGGGTCCCCACCGCCTCGAGCTTCTGGGATTGCCGGAGCCGGGCCTCCAGCTCCCGCCGTTCCTGCTCGGCGAGCTTCCGCTCGGTGACATCCTCGTGATTGCCGATCATATAGACGGCCTCCCCGGCCTCGTCCCGCTCCACCACCCGGCCCCGAACCCGAATCCATCGGTAATCCCCGTCCGCCGTCCGCATCCGAAGCTCGTTTTCATACTCGTCTTGTTTATATTCGAGCCACCGGGTGACCACGGACAAGGCCCGGTCGAAGTCTTCGGGGTGGATGAGGTCCTTCCAGGTCTCGAAGCCGGGCGGAAAGGCGCCCGGCGCGTACCCCAGCATGGTGTAATACTTGGGGCTGAAAGAGAGCGTGTTGGCCTCCAAGTTCCAGGTCCAGATCCCGTCGGTGGTGGCGTCCAGGGTGTTTTCCAGCTCGGCCACCGCCCGTTTCCGGGCCTCGACCTCCCTCCGCAGATCGGTGTTTAAAGACTGGAGCCGCTGTTGCTGCCGCCGGAGGGTCACGTGGGTCCAAATCCGCGCCAGGACCTCCGGCTCATGGAAGGGCTTGGTGATGTAGTCGGCCCCGCCGACCTCGAATCCCCGGACCTTGTTCCGGGCCTCGGCCACCGCCGACAGGAAGATCACGGGGATATGGGCCGTCTCGGGCATCGACTTGAGCCGGCGGCAGACATCGAACCCGTCGTTGCCGGGCATCAGGATGTCGAGGAGAATCAGGTCGGGCTCGCCGAGGAGCGCGTGCTCAATCCCCTCGTCACCGTTGCCGGCCACCAGGACCTCGAAACCTTCGTTTTCCAGCAGGGTGGCCATGGTGCTCAGGCTGTGCGGCTCGTCATCGACCACCAGTATCCGTATCTGATTCTCGAAAAGGTCATTCATGTCAGGTTCTCCCGATACTGGGCGATCAGGGCTTTGAGCCGCCCGATTTCAAATCGCCGGGCATGGACGAGGACCCGCTCGCAGAAGGCCGAGTATTCGGGTGATCGGGCCATGAGCCCTTCGGCCGCCGCCCGGATTCCGCCGAGGTCGCCGATCCGGGCCGCCTGGTGGAGCCGTTCGATCTCATCGGCCGGGGGCGGGATCAGGGGGGACTTTTCCGCCTCCGCCGGGGCCTCGTCACGCGGCTCGCGCAACCATTCCAATCCCGCGACCGCGGCCATCTCCCGGAGCAGGTCCGGGCGGAAAACCGGCTTGGCCACGAACCCGTCCGCCCCGGCCGCCATGGCCCCCTGACGGGCCGCCGGGGAGGCATCCGCCGATACGGCCAGAATGGCGGCCGTTTCGCCACCGGCGAGCTTCCGAAGCCGGGCAATGGCCTCATAGCCGTCCATCCCCGGCATCACCAGGTCCATGAACACGATGTCCGGCGGCTCCGCCCCGGCGGCATGGAGGGCCGCGGCCCCGCCTTCGACCGCCGTAACCCCGAACCCCAGGGGCGTCAGCAGGCCGGTGAGGATATCCCGGTTGTCAGCCACGTCATCGGCCACCAGCACCCGGCGCCGCCGCCCCGCATAGCCGACAGCTTCTCCCGGGCCATCCGGAGGCCGAACCTCGAGCCCGTCTCCGGACGCCGGCCGGAGGGGCAATCCGAAGGAGAAGGTGGTCCCCTCCCCCTCACGACTCGCCAGCTTCAGGGTCCCGCCCATCAATGTAACCAGCTCCCGGCTGATGGACAAGCCCAGCCCCGTGCCATCGGAGATCCCATTTCCGCCGAGGATCTGCTCAAAGGGCTTGAAAACCGCCTCCCGATGGTCCTCGGGAATCCCGATCCCGGTGTCGATAACCGAAAACCCCACTCCGTCTCCCGCCCTGGTCACCCGGAGCGCCACCTCGCCTTCAACCGTAAACTTCACGGCGTTGGACAGGAGATTGAGCAGAATCTGGCGGAGCCGCTTTTCGTCGCCGGTCACATAATCCGGAACCTCCGGTTCCGCGGAAAAATCGAGATGAATGCCTCGCTCCCTCGCCCGGAGCCGGATCAGATCCACAAGGTCGGCCAGGAGGTGCCGGAGATTGAAGACATCGGCGGAAAGCCCCATCTTGCCGGCCTCGATCTTGGAGATATCGAGGATATCGTTGATAAGGGTCAGGAGGTGCTCGCCGCTGGCTCCAATCACCCGGACGGCCTCCCGCTGGCGGGCATCGAGGCTTTCCTGGCCCTGAAGGATCTGGGCGTAGCCGAGAATGGCGTTCAAGGGCGTGCGCAGCTCGTGGCTCATGTTGCTCAGGAAATTCCCCTTGGCCTGGTTGGCCGCTTCGGCCGAGTCCCTGGCCCGCCTGAGGGTTGCTTCGAGCTGCTTGCGCTCGGTGATGTTCCGGGAGACCACCAGGACGGCCAGGATTTTCCCGTAGTCGAAGGCCCGGGCGTTGGCCTCGACCTCGATGACCCGCCCGTCCCGGCCGGCGATCCCCATTTCGAAACAGGCCCGTCGCCGCAGCAGAAGGTCCGCCCGGAAGGCTTCGGCATTGTATGGGTATCCGGGGACCGTGATCTCCATGGGGCCCCGGCTCAGCATTTCCTCACGGGTATAGCCGAGCCACCGGCAGGCCGTCTCGTTGGCCTCCATGAACCAGCCGGGCCGCCCGTTCTCCGGGTCGATGCCGTAGAAGAAAATCGCGTCATTGCTCATGTTAAAGAGCATTCGGTACCGTTCCTCGCTTTCCTTGAGGGC
>CAYNGG010000112.1:5505-7248 GCA_964396575.1 uncultured Desulfobacteraceae bacterium
ATCTCCACCGGCACCCGGTTCCCGGTCCGGGTCACCAGGTCCATCTCGAAGCTCACGTTTTCGCCCCCCGCCAGCCGGGCGGCGATCCGCTCGACATCGGCGGCGGCGCCGGGGGCCCCCAAATCCCGGGGGGTCAATGTCATCAGCGTCTCCCGGTCGTAGCCCGCCAGCTTGCGGGCCGCCTCGTTGACCTCGATAAACGGCCCCACCCGGCCGTCATCGTAAACCTCGTGGACAAACAATCCGTCGGTGATCGTCGAAAAAAGGACCGCATACCGGTACTCCCGGCCCTGAAGGTCCTGTTCCGCCCGCTCCCGTCGGGCCACCTCCCGGGCAAGCCGCCGGTTCCAATGCAGCACCATCCCGATGATCCACCCGAAAACCGCCGTCAGCCCGATCAGCCAAAGCAGGACCGTCAGCCAACTGGGGCCGTGCTGATATCGGACCGGAATCCATCGCCGGTGAATGGCGTCGATCTCCGGGCGGGAAATGGACCGGATCGCGGCATTGAGCGTCGGGATCAAATCGGCCGCGCCCTTTCGGACCGCCAGACGGATTTCGGCGTCCGGGTATCCGGCCGGGGCGGCGATCCGAAGCGGGGTCAGCCGGTGTTTCTGGATGAGATAGCCCGCCACCGTCAGAGGGCCCACATACGCATCAGCCAGCCCCTGGGCCACCATCCGGAGAGCGGAAAGATGGTCCCGGGTCGGTAGATATTCCATATCAGGATAATCGGAGACCAGCCGCCTGGCAATGAAAATGCCGTCCACCACCGCCACCCGGGCCTGATGAAGGTCCCGGAGCCCGGTGACCATCGGGAGGCCGCCCGAGGTGACCACCACCCACGGAACCGTGAAAAGCGGCTCCGTGAAATCGAGAAATTCAGCTCGATCCGGGCTCTTGAGACCGGGAAAGGCATCAATGGCCCCGGACTCGATGAGCTCCCGAATCCGGGTCAGGTCGGCCGGCACCAGCTCGAACACGAGGTCGGTCCGCTCCTGAATCCGCATCAGGTAATCCGGGATGATGCCCGCAAACCTCCCGTCCGGCTCGAGGATCATCTCCGGCTCGAACCCGGAAAACAGGCCCACCCGCACCGATCGGCGGCCGTCGCCGTCATTCGCGTCTCCGCCGATTACGGCCGGCGGTGGCCAGATGAGCAGGCAAAACAGGATTACGGTGACAATGGCGGTTTTCACGAGGTCTTGAATCTCCGGGGCCCAAGTCTGTATCAGGGAAAGGATAGCGGAAAGAAAGCAAAAGCAAAAGGACAAATACGGCGGATGACCTGGAAAAAACCGGTGGGCGTTGTCCGGATCTCAGCAATCCAGTCGTCATGGAGCGGCCCAAAGACCTTCCGGCAATTTTCCCTACACATCCGGCCCGATCCGTGGTAAAAGGGGTTTTATCCGGTCGATGTCCGGGCCGGATCAGACCGAATCCCGCCCCGCAACCCGCGCGGCGTTGATTTGCGCCCCTTCCGCGCAGCTCATGGTGGCGGGAGGAGCTTCGCCCCGGTAAGCCTGTCTCGGCAGACATGACAGGCAATTCTATAGGCAACCGAGCCTGTCCGCCTCGCACCGCCCGGACCGCCCCTTGCGGGGAGCGGCCAAGGGACACGGAAACGCCCCATGCCCGGATGGTGGGGCATTCGACAAGCGCCGCCGGGAATGACCCGGCTGAAACAACAACCGATCTTCCTCGCCATCACCCGGTCCGCCCCGAACACCCGCGGCCGGGTCG
>CAYNGG010000112.1:7348-10852 GCA_964396575.1 uncultured Desulfobacteraceae bacterium
TCGAGCCGACATGATCGATTATTCGTCCTGCATTCTCCCGGTCGCCTTCGGTCTCGATCTGATCCTCGGCGATCCCGAACGCCTGCCTCATCCGATTCGCTGGATGGGAAACGCCATATCGGCATCGGAGCCCCGCTTCCGATCCCTGCCGATTGCTTCGGGACTGGCCGGCGGCCTGATGGCGGTCGGCCTCATTGCCGTAACCTTTCTGATCACATGGGCGGCCGTGGCCCTTGCCGGAACGGCTCATCCGGCGCTCGGTGGGGTCCTCCAGGTGGTCCTCATTTACTACGCGCTGTCGGTCCGGTCCCTGGAGGCCTCCGCCGATGCGGTCCTGGCGCCGCTCCAGAAGGCCGATCCGCCGGCGGCCCGGTCGGCGCTGGCCCGGATCGTCGGGCGGAACACCGGGGAGCTGTCCGAGCGGGGGGTGTCCCGAGCGACGGTGGAGACGGTGGCCGAAAACCTGGTGGACGGGGTGATCTCACCCCTCTTTTTCGCGGCCATCGGGGGAGCGCCCCTGGCCATGGCCTATAAAATGGTCAACACCCTTGACTCCATGATCGGCTATAAAAATGAGACCTACCGGGAATTCGGGCGGGTGGCCGCCCGGATCGACGATGCCGCCAACGCCATCCCGGCCCGGCTCTCCGTTCCGGTCATTGCAATAGCCGCCGCCGTGCTGGCCCGGCGAGGCGGAATCGCCTTCCGGACGGCGGTGTTAGAAGGCCGGCGGCACACCAGCCCCAACGCGGGTTTTCCCGAAGCGGCCTTTGCCGGAGCCCTGGGCATCTGGCTGGGCGGGCCCAACCGCTATGGCGATGTGATGGTGGACAAACCGGTGATCGGCGTCGGTCTCGGTGAGGCCCAGCCCGGTCATATCCGCCGAGCCTGCGACCTGATGATCCTCTCGTCGGGCCTGTGGCTTCTGACCGTCTGGATCATTTCCGGCCTTTCCGGCGGGCTGTTCTGAGATGGCCCCCGCCGGCCCCCGGCTCCCGCGATCCCTCAAAGGCCGCTATCCGTTCCGCCCCGCCGCCCCATCGTCGATCCGCCCGGACCGTGCTCACCGGGTTTGACGGTAGCCTTTCCCCGGAAGTCTTCTCCGACGACGATCCTCCGGGCCGGATCTCCCCGCACCCATCAGACCGATAAGCCCGGCCGCCTCGCCGGACCGCTGCCCAGGAATTGACGCCATCCGCTCCCGGACGCCGCCCCTCACTCAAACCGGCAAAAAGGGGTTGACACATCACCCGATCCTGTAACAAGCTACCCAATTTTATCTGAAGATGGTTATTTGGACTTACCTGCTTTTACCTTTCCGTTTCCACCTCCGGAAACCTGCTCTGACGGAAGATCAACATGATCCACGATGATGACGCCGAAGGCCCCGGCGGCCTCGACTGTGAGCCGGACGGGATTGACAATCTGGAAGAGATCACCGCCGCGTTCATGTGCTCGCCCATCGGCATCTACATTGTCCGGAACCGGCGGTTTGCCTTTTCAAATCAAAATTTTCAGGAGATCACCGGCTACTCCGGCGAGGAGCTGGCCGGGATGCACCCGCTCGACTTAGTGATCCCCGACGACCGGGAGACCGTCCGGACGGGGGCCATCGAGATGCTCAAGGGGCGGCGCCGGCGCCCCTACCGGTTCCGGGCCGTCACCCACGGCGGGAGCGTTCTCCGGATCATGGAATCGGTGGCCCCCATCCACTGGCGGGGAAAGCGGGCCGTGCTCGGCCATTTCATGGACATCAGCCAGGTCTTTCAGGCCGAGACCGCCCTCCGGGAATCGGAGAAACGCTACCGGTCCCTCTTCGAGCTGGCCCGTGAGGGGATCGTCATCGTTCGCTACGACGACGGGGCCATTCTGGACGCCAACCCCGAGTTTCTCCGGCAGACCGAATTTGACGCCGAGAGCCTCTCCCGGCGGAAAATCTGGGAGATCGAGCCGCCCGAATTCCAGGATGAGGCCCGGAACAGCTTTTTCCGGTTCCGGGAGAGCAACGGCGGGATCGTCTCCTGGAAGCTCTGCCAGCAGGAGTTGGACAAGGTCCTGCCGGTCGAGATCATCGCCCAGCGGCTGGACATCGACGACGAAGACGCGATCCTCTGCATGGTCCGGGACACCTCCGAGCGTGAGGCCATGATGCGGGCGCTCCGGCTGGCATCCGAGGAATGGCGGAAATCCTTTGACGCCATCAGCGACGCCGTGATGCTCATCAACCCCGATTTCCGGATCGACCGGGCCAACCTGGCCGCCGCCCGGATGCTTTCCATGGACGTCCGCCAGTTGATCGGCCAGCAGTGCCATCGCCTCATCCACGGCACGGACGCCCCGCCGAGCTACTGCCCCTATCTCAAGGCCCGGAAACGGGGACTTTATTGCGAAGAGGAGCAGACCGAGCCGCACCTCGGCCGGACCCTCCACTTCTCGTCGTCACCCCTGAAAAACGAGGAGGGCGAGGTCACCCACACGGTGGAGATCATCAGCGACGTCACCGAGCGGCGGCGGCATGAACGGGAGTCGCTCCGCCTGAGCCGGGACCTGGCCGACAGCTTCAAGGGGATCACCGAAGCTTTAAGCGACCTGGTGGAAAGCCGGGACCCTTACACCGCCGGCCATTCCCGCCACGTGGCCGACCTTTCGGTGATGGTCGGCCAGGAAATGGGCATGGACGCCGAAAGCATCGGCGGTTTGAGGGTCTGCGCCGTTCTCCACGACATCGGCAAGGCGATCATCCCGGCCGCCATCCTGAACAAGCCGGGAAAGCTCTCCCCCCACGAATGGGGGCTCATCCGGGAGCATCCCGCCACCGCCTTCGAGACCCTCCGGCACATCCCCTTTCCCTGGCCGGTGGCCGAAATCGTCCACCAGCACCATGAAAGGCTGGACGGCTCCGGCTACCCGAGGGGACTCCAGGGCGACGAGATCCACCCCTGGGCCCGGATTCTGGCCGTCGCCGACGTGGTCGATGCCATGACCAGCCACCGCCCCTACCGGCCCCGGCTGCCCCGGCGGACCGCCATTGACGAGCTTTCCGCCGGGGACGGACAAGCCTATGACGCGGCGGTCGTCTCGGCCATGATCCGCGTCATCCGGCTGGCCGACCGGCGGATCATGGTGGTGGAAAACGACCCGGGGTTTCTCGAGGAAATGGTCGAATCACTCCGGGCCGAGGGCCACGAGGTCATCGGCTTCCGGGACCCGGCCGACGCCCTGGCCGCCTTCCGCGAGACCCCCCACCCGCTCCTCATCACCGCCATCGAGCTGCCCGGCATGGACGGCATTGGGCTCTCCGCAAAGGCCCGGGAGTGCCAGGCCGCCACCGAGATCATCCTCACCACCCGGCACGGCGGCAAAGACGAAGCCCTCCGAGCCCTTCGGGTCGGCGCCGGAGATTACCTCGAACACCCCCTCGACCTCGAGCTCTTCCACACCAGCGTCAGCCGGGCCCTCCAACGGTTTTCGGGAAAGGCCAACCTCTAAACCCGCCGCCGGACC
>CAYNGG010000113.1:0-10837 GCA_964396575.1 uncultured Desulfobacteraceae bacterium
CTATATAAGATGGATAATCAACGGGGAGTTAGCGTATGAAAGTTTTGGTCAGTGACAATCTCGGCGAGATCGGCATACAGATGTTCCAGCAGGAAAGCGGCATTGAGGTAGATGTCAAGACGGGCCTGGCACCGGAGGCCCTGGCGGAGATCATCGGAGATTATCAGGCCCTGGTGATCCGCAGCGCTACCAAAGTGACGGAGGATCTGCTGGCGTCGGCCGGGCAGCTCAAGGCCGTCGGCCGGGCCGGTATCGGCCTGGACAATGTGGACATCCCGGCCGCTACCAAGCGCGGGATTGTGGTCATGAATACCCCCGGCGGCAACGTGGTGACCACCGCCGAGCACGCTGTTGCCATGATGTTGTCCCTGACCCGGAACATCCCCCGAGGAACCGCTACCCTCAAAACCGGTCTCTGGGAGAAAAAGAAGCTCCAGGGCCGGGAGATCTGCAACAAGACCCTTGGCCTCATCGGCTTCGGGAAGATCGGGGCCATTGTGGCCGACCGGGCTCGGGGCCTGAAGATGCAGGTGATCGTCCATGACCCGTTTGTCACCCCCGAGCGGATCGAAAAGGCCGGTTTTGAAAGCGTCACTTTGGATGAGCTCTACGAGCGGGCCGACTACATCACGATCCACGTCCCCAAGCTCAAGGATACCGTGGGGATGCTCAACGCGGAGGCCTTCGGGAAAATGAAGGACGGGGCCATGGTGATCAACTGTGCTCGGGGGGGGATCGTCAACGAGGCCGACCTCTACGATGCCCTGGTCTCGGGAAAGCTGGGCGGCGCGGCCCTCGATGTCTTCGAGACGGAGCCGCCCGGGGAATCTCCGCTCTTCAAGCTCGACAACGTCGTCTGCACCCCTCATCTGGGGGCATCCACCCGGGAAGCCCAGACCAACGTGGCCGTAGCCGTGGCCAAGCAGATCATCGATTACCTCAAAAACGGGACCATCGTCAACGCGGTCAACGTCCCGTCGGTTACCGGCGAGCTGCTGACCCGGCTGGGGCCGTTTCTCCACCTGGGCGACCGGCTGGGCTGCCTGCTGTCCCAGCTTTCCCGGGGGCCGCTCCAGGAGGTGGTTATCGAGTACCAGGGCGACTTCCAGGGGCTGGACCTCTCGCCGGTCACTTCGGCGATTCTCAAGGGGCTGTTGGCCCCCGAAGTCAAGGAGATGGTCAACTTCGTCAACGCCCACGTCATCGCTCAGGAGCGGGGGATCAAGGTCACTGAGACATCCAGCACCGACGCCCCTGACTACCTGAACCTCATCAGCGTCCGGTCGGTGACCCGGGAGGGCGAAGTCACCGTGGCCGGAACCCTGTTCGGCAAGACGGAGGCCCGGGTGGTCAAGATCAACCATTTCCGGCTGGAGATGATCCCACAGGGCCATTCGGCCATCATCCACAACCTCGACCGGCCGGGAGCCATCGGCAGCATCGGATCGACCCTGGGCCAGCACGACATCAATATCAACCGGATGCAGGTGGGCCAGGAGGAAGCCGGAGACAATAACATCATCTTTCTCCGGACCGATACCCCGATTCCGGACGAGGTGGTGGCGGCCCTCCGGGCCCTGCCCCTCGTCAAGACCGTGACGCCGGTGGAGCTTTAGACATTGTGACCATCCGGGGCACGAGCCCCTTGGCCCCGCCGCCCGCCAGAGAGAAAGGGACCGGTTATGTCAGACCAATTCGAGGACAAAGAAGAATTTACCGTGAACGACCGACGGCGCTTTGCCAACGCCGGCGCGGAGACGGCATCCACTGATTCCGATCAGAAGGCGTCGGAATCGGCGCCCGCCGATGAGCCGTCCACCGGCGGCAAGTCGGCGGAGTCCGAGGCCGACTATCAGATGCCGAAGATCGACTTTTCCACCTTTATCTTTTCGCTCAACTCCTCGGCCTACGTCCAGCTCGGCCTGCTGGAGGAGCCCGGCACCGGACAGAAGACCAAGAACCTCCCGCTGGCCAAGCAGACCATCGACATTCTTGGGATGCTGGAGGACAAAACCCGGGGCAACCTGACCCCGGATGAGGAGAACATGCTCCGGCATATCCTCTACGACCTGCGTTTGCTATATGTTAAGGAAAAGGGCTAAGTCCCTGGAAAGGAGCCAACAGGAGATGACCGGACGATGGATTTTCCAAGCGGCCCGCCGCTCGCTGCCGCTGATGATGGCGGCCCTGATCCTCGGATTCGGATTACCGGCCCTTCTACCGGAGGGGGGCGGCGCCGAGGCGGCTCAATCGACCCCCGGCAACTTCACCGAGCTGGCCCGGACGGTCAGCCCGGCGGTGGTCAATATCCGGACGGAAAAGAATATGGAGGGCGGCGGCCGGGTCTTCCGGCACTTCCAGGGCCCCTTTGGGAGGGAAAACGACCCCTTCAAGGACTTTTTCGAGAAATTCTTCGGTGAGGGCCCCCAGCGGGACTTCAAGCAGCGGAGCCTCGGGTCCGGGTTTATCATCGATGGGGATGGGTACATCGTCACCAACAACCATGTCATCGAGGACGCCGACCGGATCAAGGTCAAGCTCAACACCGGCAGCGAATACGAAGCCCGGATCGTCGGCCGGGACCCGAACACCGACCTGGCCCTGATCCGGATCGAGGCGGATGAGGCTCTCCCGTCGTTGAAGCTCGGCGATTCCGACAAGCTGGAGGTGGGCCAGTGGGTGGTGGCCATCGGCAGCCCCTTCGGTTTGGAGCACACGGTCACGGCGGGGATCGTCAGCGCCAAGGGCCGGGTGATCGGTTCGGGTCCCTATGACGACTTTATCCAGACCGACGCATCTATTAACCCGGGGAACTCCGGCGGCCCTCTGCTCAATATGGACGGTGATGTGGTGGGCATTAACACCGCCATCATCGCCTCGGGTCAGGGCATCGGCTTTGCCGTGCCGGTGAACATGGCCCGGGACATCATCGAGCAGCTCCAGCTCCACGGCGAGGTGACCCGGGGCTGGCTGGGCGTGGCCATCCAGGACCTGACCGAAGAAATCGCCGAATACTACGGGATCGACGAGAAAGAGGGGGTTCTGGTCACCGAGGTCTTCGAGGGTGACCCGGCCGACAAGGCCGGCATCCGGCCCAAGGACGTGATCATCGAGGTCAACGGCACTCGGATCGATGAAACTCGGGAGCTGACCCGGATCATTGCCGGCATCGGCGTCGGGGAGCGGGCCGCCGTCAAGATCCTCCGGGACGGCCGGGAAAAGACCTTCCGGGTGACCATCGCCAAGCGGGAGGACGGCCGGATTGCCTCCCGGAGCGGGGTGCCGCAATCGGGGACAGAGGATGCCATCGGGGTCCAGGTGGCCGAGATCTCCCCGGAGATCGCCCGGCGTTTCGAGATCAGTGAAGCCGACGGGGTGATCATCACCGAGGTGAGCTCCGGAAGCAAGGGCGCCGAAGCCGGATTGATGGTCGGGGATGTGATCAAGGAGATCAACCATCAGCCCATCGACTCGGTATCGGCTTACCGCGAGGCCATCGACGGGGTGGATGCCGGCGAGGCCATCCACTTTTTCATCCGCCGCCGGAACATGGGATTTCAGGTGATCAAGGTGATCAAGTAGGCCCCGTGAATGATCGCACCGGGCCATCGGATGCGGTGCTCGCCGAGGCCCCGGCTAAGGTCAACCTCTTTCTGGCGGTGACCGGTCGTCGCCCCGACGGCTATCATGACCTGGTGACGCTCATGTGCCCGGTGGGGCTGGCGGACCGGTTGACGCTCCGGTTCGACGTCAGTTGGGCATGGGTCCGGTGCGACCATCCCCGGGTCCCGTCGGATGAATCGAACCTAGCTCTCCGGGCCGCTCGGCGGTTTTTCGACGCGGTCGGCCGGCCGGCCCGGGTGGGCATCACCATTGACAAGCAAATCCCCGTAGCCGCCGGCCTTGGCGGCGGCAGCAGCGACGCCGCCGCTGTCCTGACCGCTCTCAACCGGCGCTACGGAAGCCCCCTTCAGCCGAGGGCCCTCGTTCGGATCGGCCGGGAGCTGGGGGCCGATGTTCCTTTCTTTCTGCTGGGCCGGCCGGCCATTGCCCGGGGTATCGGAGATCAGCTCACCCCCTTTGCCGATCTCTTCCCTTACTCCGCCGTCATTGTCCATCCCCATCAGCCGGTCTCCACCGCCGAGGTTTACAAAAATCTCAATTTAGCATTGACAAAATGCCAAGAAACCATTAAATGGTACCCTCTTAACGGTCGGGAGCTTGATACGGCGCGTCACTTGTGTAACGACCTGGAGGGGGTTACCGTATCGATATGCCCCGACGTGAAGGAGATCAAAACGCGGTTGCTCGACCGGGGCGCCCGCGGCGTGATCATGTCCGGCAGCGGCCCTTGTGTCGTCGGCCTGTTCAAGGACCGGGTCCAATCCCTGATTGCCGGGGCGGCTCTTCGGCCGGCGGGCCGGTGGACGGTTTACGAGACATCCTTATCGGAATAGCGGACGGATTCCGATCGGGTTACGGGCGCGAGGCAACCGGGTTGTTGCCCATTTTGCTGGGGCGTCGTCAAGCGGTAAGACACAGGATTTTGGTTCCTGCATTCGGAGGTTCGAATCCTCCCGCCCCAGCCAATTCAGGGGATTCCGAAACGGATCCTAAACCCCCAATGAAGCCGAAAGAATGGACTGGCGACCATCATGAAAGGCCTTGTGATATTTTCGGGGAACGCGAACCCCGCTTTGACCGGGAAGATCTGCTCTTACCTGGAGATGCCCATGGGCGGCGCGAAGGTGAAGACCTTCAGTGACGGGGAGATTCAGATCGAGATCGACGAAAACATTCGGATGAAGGACATTTTCGTCATCCAGTCCACATCGGCGCCGGTGAACCGGAATCTGGTGGAGCTGCTGCTGATGCTTGACGCCGTCAAACGCTCGTCGGTGAGCCGGGTCACGGCGGTCATCCCCTACTTTGGCTACGCTCGCCAGGACAAGAAGGTCGCTCCCCGAGTCCCCCTGAGTGCCAAGCTTGTGGCCAATCTTATCACCGTAGCCGGTGCCAACCGGGTCATCACCATGGATCTCCACGCCGGGCAGATTCAGGGGTTTTTCGATATCCCGGTGGACAACCTGTTCGCCACCCCGGTTTTTCTGAAATACATTCGCGCCACCTTCACCCCCGCCAACCTGGTGATCATATCCCCGGACGCTGGTGGAGTGGAGCGGGCTCGGGCTTTTGCCAAGCGCCTAGACGCCGGATTGGCCATCATCGACAAGCGGCGGGACGCTCCCAACCAGGCCAAGGCCATGGCGGTGATCGGCGATGTGGTCGGCAAGACCGCCATCATTCTGGACGATATGACCGACACCGCCGGGACCCTCACCGAGGCCGCATCGGCTTTGGTGGCTCAAGGGGCCGTCGAGGTCCACGGGATGTGCTCCCACGCGGTTCTCTCCGGTCCGGCCGTTGAACGGATCAAGGCTTCGGCCCTTTCGTCTCTCGTGGTCACCGACACGGTTCCGCTGAAGGAAAACGCCGCTGCCTGTGACAAGATCAAGGTCCTCTCCATCGCCGAGCTGGTGGGAGAGGCCATTATCCGGAGCCATCGGGGGGATTCGGTGACATCGCTGTTCGTCTGACCCGGATCCGACTCCATTTCATTTTTTTCGATATCGCAAGGAGGAACGACTTTTGGACCTGATTGACCTGAACGCAACTGTCCGGAAGGAAACCGGAAAAGGGCCGGCTCGCCGATTGCGTGCCGCCGGCCGGATACCGGCGGTGGTGTATGGCCCATCGGTGGACAACATCCCGCTGACCATCGACGTCCGGGAATTCGACGCCGCCGTTAAGGATACCAACATCGCCCACGTCCTGCTGAACCTGAAAATTCGGAACGGGCGGACCAAGCCAAGGCCGGTGATGATCAAGGATCTCCAGGTGGAGCCGGTCTCCCGGAGCTACGTCCACGCGGACTTCCTCGAGATCGCCATGGACCGGGAGATCAACGTGAGCGTGCCCGTGGAGACGGTGGGCCATTGCCCCGGCGTCGAAGAGGGCGGGATTCTCCAGATCATCCGACGGGAGCTCGACGTCACCTGTCTCCCCTCGAGCATCCCCGACATCATCGAGGTGGACGTTTCGACCCTCAACATCGGCGACTCCATCCACGTGGAGGAAGTTGTGCTGCCTGAAGGGGTCGAGGTCATTGCCGACGTGAATTTCACGGTGATCACCGTGGCCAGCCCGACTCGGGAGGAGCTGCCCGAGGAGATGGAAGAAGAGGAAGAAGGGCTGGAAGGCGAGGAAGCTGAAGGCGAGGGAGAGGCCGAGGCTGAGGAGGCCGGCGAATAGGGCCCCGAGGGGTGACGAGCCGGAGGCATGGACCGGGACCCGACTTTGGTGGTGGGGCTGGGCAATCCCGGCCCGCAATACGACGCCACTCGACACAATGTGGGGTTCATGGTGATCGACCGGATCGCTGAAACCGAGGGGATCTCCCTGGACCGGACCCGATGGGCAGCCTGTTTCGGCCGGGGCCGGATCGGGGGCCGGGATGTCATCCTGGCCAAGCCCTTGGCTTACATGAACCGAAGCGGCCCGCCGGCATCAGCGGTGGCCCGGTTCTTTAAGATTTCAAGCGAGGCCATGATTGTCATCCACGACGATATCGACCTCGCTTATGGAAGAATCAAAATCAAAGAGAAAGGAGGTCACGGCGGACACAATGGTTTGAAATCCATGATCGAGGCCTTTGGAAACGGGGATTTCACCCGAATCCGCATCGGCATCGGTCGCCCGGACACCGGCAATGGCGTGACCGGCCATGTCCTTGGGAAATTCCATTCCGGCGAATGGACGGCCTTGGATCGGATCATCGAACGGTCCCGGGAAGCGGCAGTCAGTATCCTTTGCCACGGGGCAAAGGAGAGCATGAACGTTTTCAACCGTAACGATCTGTTAACCTAAAGAAGATGGAGGGAAAAGAATGGAAACATTTTTCGGCAATGTACCCCTTTACAGCACCATGGTTGGTGTTCTCGGCGTCGTTTTTGCAATCCTGCTCGCTCAGGTAGTGAAAAGCGCACCGGCGGGCAACGAGCGGATGCAGGAAATCGCAGCGGCCATTCAGGAAGGCGCCATCGCCTACCTGAACCGTCAGTTGATCAGCGTCGCCATCGCCGGCGGCATCATTTTCATCATCGTCGCCTGGGCGCTGGGGTCTTACACCGCCTTCGGCTTCCTCATCGGAGCGGCGGCGTCCTACCTCGCCGGATACATCGGGATGCGGGTTTCCGTCATCGCCAATGTCCGGACCGCCGAAGCCGCCCGTCTCGGGGGGCTGCCCGCCGGTCTGAACATGGCCTTCAAGGGCGGTACCGTGACCGGTCTCATGGTCGCCGGACTGGCCCTGACGGCGGTTGCCGGCTACTACACCTTCCTGATCCAGAGCGTCGGCATGGGCGTGCGTGAATCCGTCATCGCCCTGGTAGCCCTCGGGTTCGGCGGCAGCCTGATCTCCATCTTCGCCCGTCTCGGCGGCGGCATCTTCACCAAGGGCGCCGACGTCGGCGCGGACCTGGTGGGCAAGGTCGAAGCCGGAATTCCCGAAGACGATCCGAGAAACCCCGCCACCATCGCTGACAACGTCGGCGACAACGTCGGAGACTGCGCCGGCATGGCCGCCGACCTGTTCGAGACCTATGCGGTTACCGCCGTCGCCGCCATGCTGATGGGCAACCTGCTCTTCCCCGATGTCCCCATGGCCACCGAATTTCCGCTGGTCCTGGGCGCCATCTCCATTATAGCGTCCATCATCGCCACCTTCTTCGTCCGCCTGGGCGCCAAGAGCGAGTACATCATGGGCGCTCTGTACAAGGGCATGTTCGGTGCCTGTATCATCGCGGCCATCGCTTTCTACTATGCCTCCAAAGCCGCCATGACCGGCATGGGCGACATCACCCCCATGGACATCTATTACTCTACGCTGGTGGGCCTCGTGCTCACGGCGGTCATCGTAATCATCACCGAATACTACACCGGGACCTACGGGCCGGTTAAGGCCATCGCCGATGCGTCCACCACGGGCCACGGCACCAACATCATCTCCGGTCTGGCCGTCTCCATGCAGGCCACCGCCGCACCGGTCATCGTGATCTGCATTTCCATCCTGCTGGCGTACAACTTTGCCGGTCTTTACGGCATCGCCATGGCCGCCATGTCCATGCTCTCCATGACCGGCATGGTCATCGCCATCGACGCTTACGGCCCCATCACCGACAATGCCGGCGGCATCGCCGAGATGGCCGATATGGACGAGAGCGTCCGGGCCGTCACCGATCCGCTGGACGCGGTGGGCAACACCACCAAGGCCGTCACCAAGGGATATGCCATCGGCTCCGCCGGTCTGGCCGCCCTGGTGCTGTTCGCTTGTTACGTGCAGGAGTTCGTGCTCCACGGCGCTGAGCAGGCCATCCGGTTCGATCTGTCCGACGTGAACGTTATCGTGGGTCTGTTTATCGGCGGCCTGCTGCCCTACCTGTTCGCCTCCATTGCCATGAAGGCGGTCGGCAACGCCGGCGGCGCGGTGGTCGATGAAGTTCGTCGCCAGTTCCGGGAGATCCCCGGGATCATGGAAGGCACCGCGAAGCCTGATTATGCCCGATGCGTGGACATCGTGACCAAGTTCGCCCTCAAGGAGATGCTGATACCGGCTCTTCTCCCGGTCATCGCTCCGGTCATCATCGGCTTGTTCCTGGGCAAAGTGGCCCTGGGCGGACTTCTCATCGGCTCCATCGTCACCGGTATTTTCGTGGCCATCTCCATGACCACCGGCGGCGCGGCCTGGGACAACGCCAAGAAATACATCGAAGACGGTCACCTGGGCGGCAAGGGCTCCGAAGCCCATAAAGCCGCCGTCACCGGCGACACCGTAGGCGACCCCTACAAGGATACCGCTGGCCCGGCCGTCAACCCGATGATCAAGATCCTCAACGTCGTGGCTCTCCTGATGGTGCCCTTCCTGATGTAATCGGGATCGTGATACCGGCGTTTTGCTGGATTTAAAAGGGGATTGGCGCGGTAAGCCCGCGCCAATCCTTTTTTATTTGATTGTTCCCCGGGGGTGTGATATAAATAGAGCCGTCGATGTCGCTTCTGAAAAAGGACGTTCACTTTTTCAGGGAGGAATGTGAGTTGGTGAAACTATGAATGAAACAAATGGAAAAGCGCGTGTGAACCTTAAAAAATGCCGGCGGTTCAAGGTGGGTGATCTGGCGGTCTATCCGGCTCACGGCGTCGGTCGGATCAGCGCCATCGAAAGCAAGGTCATCAACGGGGAAAAGCATGATTTTTACATCATGCGAGTCCTCGAAAACGAGATGGTGATCATGATTCCGACATCCAATGTCGATGCGGTGGGACTCCGGGACGTGATCAAGACCTCGGACATCCCCAAAATCTACGACATCATGAAAAACCGGGACGACGCCCCCGTTGACAATCAGACGTGGAACCGGCGCTACCGGGAGTACATGGATAAGATTAAAACCGGCTCCCTTTTTGAGGTGGCCGAGGTTTACCGTGATCTCTTCATTCTGAAGCTTACCAAGGATCTATCCTTTGGGGAGCGCAAGCTCTACGATACCGCTCAAGCCCTTCTGGTCAGCGAGCTTTCCACCGCCCGAGATACTGACGACGAGACCATTCTCACAGAGATCGAATCCATGTTCCCCCAGCAAGCAACCGCCGCCCAATAGCCCCTCCGATCTAATACCCCACATGACCGACAGCCGTTCCTTCTCGTTCGAGGCAGTGGGTCCGCGGGTGGGGCTACGGCTGGACGTCTGTATTGCCGATCATCTTACCGACTGCTCCCGCGCCCGGGCCGGGGCCCTCATTCGGGACGGCTCCGTTCGGGTCGATGGTGATCCCAAAAAGCCGGGCTATCGGCTCAAGGCGGGAGATGCCGTCCTTGGGGAGATCCCGCCGCCCGTTGCCGTCCGGTTCGAACCCGAGCCCATGGCATTGGATGTCCGCTTCGAGGACGACGCTTTGCTCGCCATCAATAAGCCGGCCGGCCTTGTGGTCCATCCGGCCCCGGGTCATCCTGACGGCACCCTTGTCAACGGTCTCCTGCATCACTGCCCCGACCTCCCCGGCATCCGGGGCGAGCGCCGTCCCGGCATCGTCCACCGGCTCGACAAGGACACGACCGGCGTACTGATTGTCGCCAAGACGGATCGGGCCATGGCCCGCCTGGCCGCCGCTTTTAAAGGCCGAACGGTGGAAAAGACTTACCTCGCTTTGGTTCACGGATCGCCGGAGACCGACTCAGGCCGGATCACTCTCCCGGTGGGCCGACACCCTCGCCACCGGAAACAGATGGCGGCCGGGTTTCCCGGCGGCCGGGCCGCCGAAAGCCGCTGGGTCGTCCGCGAGCGTTACCCCGGCGCGGCCCTGCTCAGAGTCCGGATTCTCACCGGCCGGACCCATCAAATCCGGGTCCACCTGAGCGCCATTGGCCATCCGGTGATGGGGGACCCGCTCTACGGCCGGCGCCATTCCGACCGCCGGCTTCCCGCTTCGGCCGCTGACGCGGTCCGGTCCCTCAATCGCCAGATGCTCCACGCCCGCCGAATCCGGCTGG
Organism: uncultured Desulfobacteraceae bacterium; assembly: GCA_964396575.1. GTDB lineage: Bacteria > Desulfobacterota > Desulfobacteria > Desulfobacterales > JAABSP01 > CAYNGG01. The sequence continues at coordinate 10,607 of CAYNGG010000113.1, forward strand.
TCCACCCCGAAACCGGCGAGCCCTTATCCATCGAAGCCCCTCTTCCCGAGGACCTGGCGGAGATATTGGCGGTCTTGCGGGACACCCTGCGCCAGGACCGGCCATGATCATCGCTTTGGGCCATTCTGGCTCGGCCAACCCCGGCCCCCTCCCCTAAAGGCTGTGCTTTACACACACTTGGCACCGAGAAAAGCGAGGCCGACGCTTATGCTGATCAATGCCGGGGTCAAC